>CAZOIG010000577.1:0-4152 GCA_964579235.1 uncultured Gammaproteobacteria bacterium | reverse complement strand
AGAGTCGCTGGGTTTCTTGCCGGTGACTGGTTGCAGGGTATGGTAACCAAACCGCTTTTAGGGGGATGAATTGCCCTGCTAACCAACAGTGAAACCTATGTGTGGTCGATAATGCGGATTCCCAAGCGTAAGCATTTAGCGCGATTTGGTCGGGGCGCAGCTCGATTTGATAGTAAAGCCGTCCGCTTGAAATGAGCACGGTGTGCTCAAAGGAATTCTCGAACAAGTTCCAATAGCGTGCGCAGCGTCTGAGCGAGCGTTTAATGGTTCGCGCACTAATGCAAGCTCGCGCCATCATATTAAAGCTGCCGAGTCGCTGTGGTTTGCTGCATAGGCCAAGCGACTCATCGTCTAACGCGGTCATGATTTCAACCGACGCGCGCGCAAAATTGTCCAGCGGCACCCGGCTGTCTGCCTCGCTGGAGCCATCGCTCTGATTCGCCATGCGCTGTAAGGACAAGGGTGATATGCCGTGTTTTTGCAAAATCGGCATGCAGTCTAAGCCCTGCGCCTCCGCCCCAGCGATGACTTGGTGTACAAAAATAGACGAGATACTGGCCTTCTTCATTTAACAATTTAAGCACATTTCGCATCAATAAATAATAAATAATGCCTATTAAAAGAACATATTCTGTCATTCAGGCGTTGACACCCCCTGTGTACAATCGTGCCGCTGGCAAGTTTGGGGCATTAATTTCAACCGAACTCGCCCTCCCTAATTGATTTCGCAGACAAAAATTATTTACGCAAGACCTTACGAGGACACAACATGAGCAATACCGCATTTATTTACGATGCCGTGCGCACACCGCGCAGTAAAGGCAAGGCCAGTGGCACACTGCATGAAGTAAAACCGGTTGATCTAGGCGCTGGGCTATTACGTGCTTTGCAAGAACGCAACGATTTGGATACGTCTTACGTTGACGATGTCGTTATGGGCTGTGTATCACCAGTGGGCGATCAAGGCAGCGATATTGCCAAAATGATTGTGCAAAACGCCGACTGGGACGAGTCTGTGGCAGGCGTTCAGTTAAACCGCTTTTGCGCGTCTGGCTTAGAGGCGGTCAACACCGCCGCGCAAAAGGTTGCGTCGGGCTGGGAGCAGTTAGTTGTTGCTGGCGGCGTTGAGGTAATGTCCCGAGTACCTATGGGGTCAGACGGTGGACCAATGGGTTCAGATGCCGCGTTTATGACTAAAACCAGTTTTGTACCACAGGGCATTGGTGCCGATACGATTGCGACCTTAGACGGCTATACGCGAGAAGACGTGGATGCCTACGCAATGGAGTCACAACGCCGAGCGGCGCACGCGCGCGACAGTGGTTGGTTTGATCAATCAGTTATTCCAGTGCGCGATAAGAACGGCAACATGATTCTAGAGCGCGATGATTTCATAAAGCCCGATACCACTATGGAAGGTCTTGGCAGTTTGAAAGCGTCTTTCGCAGAAATGGGCAAATACGGATTTGATGATCTGGTTCTGCGTAAATACAACGAGCTTAGCCACATTGATCACGTACATACTGCGGGCAACTCGTCGGGCATCGTGGACGGTGCAAGTGCTGTGCTAATCGGTAGCGAGAAAGCGGGCAAAGATCTTGGGCTAAAACCCCGAGCACGCATTGTTGCGGGTTCTATTTTAGCGTCTGATCCAATCATCATGTTAGCGGGCCCGGGCCCAGCTGCAAAGAAGGCTTTGAAAACCGCAGGCTTAACCGCCAACGACATCGACCTATGGGAAATCAACGAGGCCTTTGCTTCAGTTGCCATGCGCTATATGAAAGACCTTGATGTAGATCATTCAGTAACCAATGTTAATGGCGGCTCAATTGCCATGGGTCACCCATTGGGTGCAACCGGTGCATGTTTGGTGAGCACCATGGTTGACGAATTAGAGCGACGCGACAAGCAACGTGCGATGTTGTCATTGTGTGTCGGCGGCGGCATGGGTATTTCGTGCATTATCGAGCGCGTTTAAAACAGCAGAATAGGAAGAATAGACATGAGTGTATTTAAATACGAAAAAGACGCCGACAACATCGTAACCATTACGATGGATATGACCGGCCCTGTTAACGCGATGAACGCGGAATACCACGAGGCAATGAGTGAAACCATTGCTAAGGTTGAGGCAGAGACTAACCTTGCTGGCGTGGTGTTCGCGTCAGCTAAGAAAGTGTTCTTTGCAGGCGGCGACCTGAACGATTTGGTTAAAGTGGAAGCCGACAAAACCGAAGAATTTTTTGCAGGCGTTGAGGCTATGAAAGCGGGCCTGCGTTTTTGGGAAAAGCTACCTGTACCGGTTGTTGCAGCAATCAATGGACCTGCGCTGGGCGGCGGCTATGAGCTTTGCCTAGCTTGTAATTATCGCGTGGCGTTCAATCACAAGTCCGTACAAATTGGCTTGCCTGAGTGTTCTTTAGGCTTGTTCCCTGGTGGCGGTGGTGTAGTTCGTTTAACCAAGCTCTTGGGTGTTGAAAAGGCGCTACCTTATATCTTAGAAAGCAAGCGTGTTACACCTGAGAAAGCCTTGGCGGCGGGCATGATCCACGCCACTGTAGACTCTTTAGAGGAGTTGGTTTCTGCGGCAAAAGCGTTTATTTTGGAGAACAAAGACAACCCAGAAGCGGCCATTCAACCGTGGGATCAAAAAGGGTTTCGCATTCCAGGGGGCGCAATTAACACCCCTCGCAATGGCCAAGTCGCGGTGATGGGCCCTACTATGCTCAACCAAAAGTCGCGCGGGCTTATGCCTCAGCTCACCGCAGCAATGGACGTGGCGTTTCAAGCCTCTATGCTGGACTTAGACACGGCATTGCGTATTGAAGGTCGCGAGTTTACTAAAGTGGCGGCCGGCCCAGTTGCGAAGAACATGATTACCGCGTTCTTTTTTCAGCTTAACCAAATCAATGGTGGCGCGAGTCGTCCAAAAGACGTTCCGCATTCACCAACGCGCAAGGTCGGTATTTTGGGTGCGGGCATGATGGGTCAAGGCATTGCCTATGTGTCGGCGATGGCGGGCATTGAGGTTGTGTTGAAAGACATGTCGATGGAAGCGGCTGAGAAAGGCAAAAGCTACTCTAAGAAATTGTTGGACAAGCGTATTGCCCGTGGCCGAATGGACGAAGCCAAAGCCGAAGGTATTTTGGGGCTGATTCAGCCAACGGATAAGAACGAAGATCTAGACGGTTGCGACCTAATTATTGAGGCCGTGTTTGAAAACATTGAACTTAAAAACAAAATCGTTCAAGAGACCGAGCAATACCTTAGCGACGATGGTTTTTGGGGTTCAAACACTTCAACCCTGCCGATCACGCAATTGGCTGAAGCCAGCGCCAAGCCGAAGAATTTCGTCGGAATCCACTTCTTCTCACCGGTAGATAAAATGCCGTTAGTTGAGATCATTGTGGGTGATCAAACCAGCGATGAGGCTTTGGCAAAGGCGTTTGACTACACTTTGCAAATTCGCAAAACGCCCATCGTTGTAAACGATTCATTGGGCTTCTTTACGTCACGCACATTTGGTACTTACTTAGACGAAGGCGCGCAGTTGTTAACCGAAGGCATACACCCAATTAAGATCGACAGCTTGGGTCGCGCGATTGGTATGCCGGTTGGGCCTCTACAGATTCAAGATGAGACCAGCTTGGAGCTTTCGCGTAAAGCGCAAGAAACCTGGGAAGCCATGGGCGTTAAAGACAAGTGGGGCAATGGCGATGTTATTCGACGCGTGATCAAAGACATGATTACCGACAACGGTCGCGGCGGTCGCTACCATGGCGGTGGTTATTACGAGTATCACGACGACGGCACTAAGACTATCTGGCCTGGTTTGTATGACTTGTACTACGACGAATCAGTCTCGTATCCAGAAGAAGACATCAAAGATCGTTTGATGTTCCGTCAGGTTATCGAGGCTTTGAAGTGTTTGGAAACAAACGTATTGCGCAGCGTAGCAGACGGTAACATTGGCTCTATTATGGGCATTGGGGCGCCGCCACACACAGGTGGTTTCTTGCAGTATGTGAATACCTATGGTTTGGAAAAATTCATCGCGCGTTGCGGCGAATTAGAAGAACGCTACGGTGAGCGCTTTGAATGCCCAGCGATTGTTAAGGAATACGCAGCGGCGGGTAAGCAGTTTGTCTAGCG
>CAZOIG010000576.1:0-2536 GCA_964579235.1 uncultured Gammaproteobacteria bacterium | reverse complement strand
ACTTCTAGCAAAGTTGAGTCGTTCTCAATTTCAAACTGAGCGGGAAACAAGCTCGCTTGTACTTCGGCGTCGCCGAAATCACGGTATCGAGCTGTGCCCACGATATCGAAATTATCAGTAACCGAGTAAGATACGCCGGCCATCAATTGGTAGGCAAAGCCGTCGTCGCTGTCGTCAATAATACCGACGCCGCTTGGTGCGTACACCACGTCGGTGTATCCATAACCCACACCTGCGCCAACAAATGGCGTGAATGCGGAGTCGTTTTCAAAATCAAAATAGTAGTTTACAAAAGCAGCGGCTGTTTCAATCTCGCCCTGACCTGCTGCGACTAAATCCGCCACGGACACGCCCAAGTCACCCATATTTCCGGAGATCAATACACCCGCATCAATACTGCCGAGCGCTAGTCCGCCAGCCTCTACGCCTGTATGAGTTTCAACGTCGCTGTCAGTCGACGCGTACTCAAACTCCCAACGGGTCGCACCGTTTTTCAATCCGATAGCGATGTTGAATGCCGTACCTGAGTCAAAATCTGTATTCCAGCCAACATCGGTACCCGACGGTAGAGTTAAAGGGGGCATAACGCCGGTAACAGAACCCGTCGTGAAATCAGTCGTAAAGTTACCTGCGTTCGTCGATGAGCTTTGGTCAGGCGATCCAACAGATATGGCTGTATAGATTCCGTCTTCAACAGCCCAAGCAGTTTGAGTGCACGCTAGAAGAATCGCGGTCGGTAGAGCTTTTCTAAATGTGTTTTTCATAATAGCTTTTTGTTTAGAGCGTTACGCGCTCGGTTAAGTAGGAGAGCAGAGTGTAAAAAAAGCAATGAAAAACGATTTTTATTTGTGTGATAAATCCGAAACACTTGTCAATTTGACGTGGATTATGACTTATTCGACCAGAGCAATCTCGTTTTCGACGCAGCCCTTTGTTTGGCCTATAGACTCTCTACTAAGTGAGTTGAGGCGCCAAAATAGACCAAAATTTCGTGCTAACTCTGATTTTGAATTTCTGTATTTCGTTCCTCAGAAATTGACATAACCTGCTTATCTATCTAGTTTGGTTGCTCAATAGTCTTAAGGTAAGGGGTAAGGTATGGGTACCAAACACAATAAATTCCGCGAAGTTTCTTCTTCAATTACCAATCCGAACGGGTGTCAAACAAACCGTAGAACGCTGCTAAAAGGTTCGCTGATTGGCACAAGTGCGATCGCAGCAAGCACGAGTGAATGGGTAAAACCGCTGGTTAACGCGGTTGTTCTACCTGCTCACGCACAAACATCTACGCCTCTGGCAAGCACCTATTTTGGGGTTGGCTCGCTGACTGGCGGCAGATCTTTTGCTGAACAATCGCTTCTAGACCTTTTCATTGTTTCCGCCAATGCGCAAAGCAGTGGCGTTGCGTGGCATATGAGCGCTGAGGCGACATCGGGGGGGAATTACACTGTCTGTATGATTTTTGAATTATCGGACGGTGCCGTCGTTATTTGTGGACCGCTGAATACCGACGGTCGTGAAGGTGTCTTAGAGCTCACTGAGAATAACTGCTCTGCTGGAGCATCGGCGATGAACGCGAGGATAGTAACAATCGAAGCAAACAAACTAGTGATTGAGCTTAACTACTTTGGTGCTGATTTATTAGAGTTTGAGATTGCGGATGGGGAGCCAAACCTCCCGCAGATTGCATGTGCGGAGTAAGCGAGCATGTTCAGGCTTACGCGATCACAAATTTATACGGCTGAATCTATTTTCAAACAACAGGGGAGAGTATGAGTATTAGAGACGACAAGAAATTGGTTGATCGTGATTTAAGGGAGCAACAACAAACCGTGAGAAGTGTTAGAAGAGCTGTACTAAAAGGTTCGTTAGTTGGTGCTGGTGCGCTCACGTTGAGTTCAGGTGAGTGGGTAAAACCGGTTGTGAACGCGGTTGTTTTGCCGGTTCACGCACAGACTTCCGCGCCATTTTCGGTGAGCTATTTCGGATCAGGCATCGCGCTGCCAATAGTTCGGCAGTCTAGGCGGTTTTCACCACTGGATTTACTGATTGATTCCGCCGTTGCCCAATCGATCCCTACAGTAACGCTCAGAGTAAGCGTGGCATCGGCGCAGACCTACGAGGTGTGCATGTATGTTGGCTTCGAACAACCTTTGATCGCCTGTGGCGAGCTTAATATTGATGGCAGCGATGGTTCATTGGAGAAGACTCAAGACAACTGTCTTGAGGACTTAAGCGACACCTTCACAGCCAGAATTGACGCTATTAGCGATCAAAATGTGAGTCTCTTCGTAAATCTCAATAACGGATTGCGCGCAACCATCGGTGCTGGTGATGGCGTTATACCAGACGTGGTTTGCGCAGGCTGACGAGTCTCGTATGGTTTCGATTGTCTTAGCAATCGCAACCACCAATGCCGGCTAGCGTGGCACATTCATGCTGCACGAAGAATGCGGCATATTTCGGGCACGACCTCTGTACCTAGAGAGCTTCTGGTCTAGCGCGCCATCTCAAAAACGATTCTAAGCTCCCGATT
>CAZOIG010000575.1:0-3276 GCA_964579235.1 uncultured Gammaproteobacteria bacterium | reverse complement strand
CGATAATTCACTTGCAAAACAGCATACCCATTGGCTGCGAAATAGTGTGTCCAAAAATGAAAACTTTGATAAAATCTTCGTTCTAAACGCCATAATGGTAAAATAACCGTTGGAAATTTCTCAACAACATTGGCATTTTTTATAATTAATCTATTGAACGGTCCTTCGCTTTCGTCTCCTCTATCAGGCGCGAAGGAAGGCGAAGGCAAACCCATAGCGAGCACCTGCGTGATGATTTCTTCCCCAGGTTTAGCCTCACTAGCGAGCGCCACCGAGGACATGAAAGTTACGGTTAAAAGCGTAAACCTTAGTATATAAATCATTATAGTAAATAATATATTTGTCAGTCTTTAACAGCTGTTGGTCTGTCGTATGGGCTGCTTTATTGCAGATTAGCAGGCGACACTGGGTTTGTTAAAACGTAGTTAAAAGCACGCCAGCGAGCGATGATATCGTCGCCGCCAACGCGCTCAACATAGTCGCTTACGATGGTTTTGCCGTAGTTATACGCAATCACGTAGGAGCGCAGCGCCTCAATGAAATCCAACCGTTGCGAAGCTGTCGGCCGCGTTTCCAAGCCATGCTTCATTAGCCACAGTATTGATTCCTCTCGAGTTTTGCCGCCATATAGGTACATGCGGGCAGCCTCATTGCGGGCAAAATTGAGCTCATCTAGTAAATCCACAAAACGGTAGTACAGCTCTAGATTGCTGTCATCCAAACCTGCGAGGGGTATGAGGGTTTGCTTTTCAAAGGCAATACGTTCAGATCGTGTAAATGCTAAATCAACTCCAAAGTTCGCAGCACCTTCAGCAATAATTGCTGCTGGCCCATAGAGAACATGAAAGCTGTTTTCAACCCAACCTCGCTTTTCAAGCAACTTTTCCTCAATCAGGCTGGCATGAACATGATGCCCTGGATAGGCTTCGTGACAACCCAGCTCGATCGCTCTTTCTATGTGAACGGGCACATCTTTATTAATATAGATATTGCTTTTCGACTTGCCTAGAAAGTGTGTAAACCCGACCCACGGCTTATCACTGGTAATGACAATATCTATTTCTTCAGCTTCAGGGAGGTCAATATGCTTCCTAGTTCGAGCTCGACACTCGTCACTCGCCGCACGCATAACCGGCAACAATTTCTCAGGAGGTATAACAAACTGCTCTCGAAAAGCTTGCATCCGCTGCGTAAGGTTTCCTTCACCAGGAATAAGGCCATCAAGCTGGGCTATTAACCCTAAGAAGTGTTTCTCGCTTCGGTGCGGCACTATCACACCAAACAAACCTAAAGTCTCAGCGTCAAAACTGCTTGGTGTATCGCCCAGAACAATATCAATGCGAGTTTGCATAGCGCTCAATTTACCGACCAATGAAGTCTTTCTTAAAATATGCTCATCATCCTGAGGTACTTCGAGTTTTTCAACGGCATCCTGTAGCCCACCTAGAGCTGATTTAAGCTCAGCCAAGCTGCGTGAATCTTCATCAGCACTTTCTTCAAGGTGCTTGGGACCAAAATACAAATACTGCATCTTATCCAAATTGCTCACCGCAAGTCCGATTTGAACATACGCGATTGCTGCCTGATCAAGCGACAAGTCTTGCGCAACACTTAAGTTGCTCATCGCACTCTGCAGAAACAGGCTTAGGGTAAATAGATAGGGTATTTTATAGCGCACTAGTGTTTTCCATTTGACTGGTAAGCAGAGAGAATTTGAACTGGATGATTTAGAATTTGCCCCTTTAAAAAAGGAATAAAGGTTGGTGCAGATGATTTTTTTTCTGTTACCGCATGAACTATGTCCATTCCTGTAACCACTCGACCAAATACAGGAAAGCCATTGCTATCTGGCTCGCTGCGGGCACCTGCATCCATTTCAGGCGTGGCCCGTAAACAGACAACAAGCTCCGGAATGACCTTGCCGGTTTTCAATAGATCTCGCGCTAAAGATACGCTTGCATATTGGTGAGTCAAACCACTCTCATGTGTTGTCTCGAACTTACTCAGTAGTTCTATTGATCCTGGTTCAAAGGTCATGGGAGTACGACTGGCTGCGATATGTCCAAGCGTTCCACCCTGAATGAGTTGCGGTTCAGGCGAGCCATCTAAAGACCCTGAACGATAAAAAGCCGCATTGCTGTAGTCTCCTCGATTCACCAAACTGACAAAATACTGAGCAGCACTGGGTGCTTTGATATCGTCTACTTGAATAACGATTTTCCCCAGTTCTGTTTCAAGCGTAATGAGCGGATATTCATGCTTGGCGCTTGCACACGACAAAAGCGTAGTGCAAAGCGCCAAGATCCAAAGTCTCATAATATGATTCAGTTTAATAATATAGAGCCTGACTGATCGCCGAAACAACCCGCTAGTATCTCCAGGTTACCGTCACACCGGCCGTACGCGGAGCCGCAGGGGTTGGGTTGTTGGAGATGCCAGGGTTCAACGAAAAGTTATGCAGCATGTATTCTTCGTCAAATGCATTTTTCACCCAACCTGCAATCTCCCATTTGTCACTGGCTGATAAGTAAGCAACGCGGAGGTTGGCAACGTCATAGGACTCGACCGCTGAAAACTCGCGATTTTGCACATCTTGCTCAGCGCGGCCTTTGTAGGAATAATCTGCTCGAGCGTTGATTGAGGCGCCTCCGGCAAGGGGGTAGTCTAATATTAGCGATAAAGAGCCCGCATTCTTGGGGGCATTTCTAAGTCGGTTACCTTCAAATACTGCTAGATCACCGTCCAGCTGAATGTACTCAGTGTCAAGATACGCATAGGTGGCACCTAGCTGGAAATAGTCATTCAACTGCCATTGAGCTTCAAACTCGAATCCTTTGCTGTCTGCCTCACCCGCGTTTGTGACCAAGATTGGGCCTGGAATGCCGCCTGGCAGTGCAGTTTGAATAAGGAGCTGTAAGTCATCATATTGCGTCGAGAAAAGCGTTCCGCTAAAGCGTAGCGAATTATCCAAAACTGACCCCTTCAACCCTAATTCGTAATTGACAACATTTTCTTCTTCGAACGGTGTGGTAGCAGAAACTGCCGTTGGTGCCGAACCTTGAAACCCACCACTCTTAAAGCCCGTTGATGCCGTGGCATAGAGAGTTACGTCAGAGCTCAAATGATAATTGAATGCGACTTTTGGTGTGAATGCGCTCCAACTTTCTTCAGCTTCAATTTCATAGGCTTGAAATACGGATAGCCCATCTACGATTGCACGGTTGGTGGCTTCTTTTTCCTCGTAGGTATAGCGAGCGCCTAATGTCACGTCCCATT
>CAZOIG010000574.1:0-7089 GCA_964579235.1 uncultured Gammaproteobacteria bacterium | reverse complement strand
ATCGGAGACGAACATGACGCGTTGCATCATGTCGTAGGCATCACGGGCGACGATGCCGTCTTCTTCGGCGTGCTTGAGGTTTTCGAGAATGTCTGCGCGGGTTTCTGCACGTTGGGTCGGCAGAATGTCAAACACGAGGGATTTAAGTCGTTGTCCAAAACTCCGTGATGACGGAGGCTTTTCAGGAGAGTTCATCGCTTGTCTTTAAAGTTAATTAGTATGGGTCAGGCATGTTTAAAGCTGCCATCACCGTTTGCTCTAACGATTCCATCTCTTGAGCATCCTGCTCATCTTGATGATCGTAGCCGCATAAGTGTAATACACCATGTACAACCATGTGTGCATAATGATGCTCAATCTGCTTAGATTGCTCTTTGGCTTCAGTCACCACCACACTCGGACAAATCACCAAATCACCCAAAATGGGGGCGGTTAAGTCGGCTGCCGACTCGTCTACTGCTAAATCGGCGAGTGAGTCGTCCCATTCAAATGGAAACGACAACACATTAGTAAGACCCTGCTTGCCTCGATAAGTGTTGTTTAGTTCGGCCATTTCGGCGTCATCAACCAAGCGTATGGTTAATTCTTTTGGCGATTCTTGGCCCCCAGCAACAGCACTATGCGCAGCCTGTGCCCAAGCAACAAACGACGACTCCAAAGGCAATGCGTCTGGGACTGGCGCTTGCGATGCGGCAAACTGCACATCAACCAACAAGGCTGACGAATTAGGCGTTGCGCTCATGCCGATCGTACGCTTCGACGATTTTTTGCACCATGGGGTGTCGCACAATATCGCGACCGGTGAACTTAGTAATCTGCACACCTTTAACGCTCTGCAGAATAGTCAATCCGTGCTTGAGTCCAGAGTAAGTACCCTTGGGTAGATCAACTTGCGAGAGGTCTCCGGTAATCACCACCTTCGAACCGAAACCAATTCGCGTCAGCAGCATCTTCATCTGCGCGATGGTGGTGTTTTGAGCTTCATCCATAATGACAAAAGCGTCGGATAATGTTCGACCGCGCATATAGGCCAATGGGGCTAGTTCAATAGCATTGCGCTCAATCAGCTTGGCGACGCGCTCATAACCTAAAAGCTCGTATAGGGCGTCGTACAGTGGTCGCAAATAGGGGTCAATTTTTTGCCCGATATCGCCAGGCAAGAAGCCTAAATGTTCACCAGCTTCAACCACCGGCCGCACTAAGACAATGCGACGAACATCTTCATCCAGCAAAGCCTGCACAGCCTTGGCTACGGCCAAGTAGGTCTTACCCGTACCGGCGGGGCCAACACCAAAAACGACGTCGTACTTGTCCACCGCTTTCATGTACTTATCTTGCGTTTTAGATCGCGCAACCACCTGCTTCAGGGGCGCTTGAACAATTGCCCGGCTGTCTTCGCTGTCGGCGGTTGCTGGTTGTGGTTCCGACATATTGTTGATCACTTGATACACGTCTTGATCTTGCAAGTCTTGGTCTCCCTTAGTCATGGCATAAAGTTTGCGCAACACCTTCGAGGCCACTTCAATTTGCAAGGTGTTACCTTGTAAAACGAAGTCGCTGCCCTGTTGGTAGCACTTAATATCCAACTCGTTCTCAATGATATTGATGTTGTGGTGGCGTTCCCCGCACAGGCTCAGCAAACGAGTATTGCTGACGGGGTGCTCGGCACTGCCGAGGGTAATGGTTTTCGCAGGTAACGCTTGGTTCAAAAACAGGTCCTCAAAGTGAAACAAGTTTTGGTGCTGTTTACACCGCGGGCAGGCTGCTGTACTAAAACGCAGCTTAAACGGATGTAGTTTGGCAAATAAAATTTATGAATTAAAAGACTGGATTGGCGGAGTGACGCGGTGCAAGGTCGAAGTCTCATCCAATGAGAAGTTGTGCGGTGCGCAAGCTTGAGAAGGTTCGATAACCAAGAGCAAGTCCAAAGAGGAGCGGCTTTGATTAGCATATACAGCTAGTCACCGACTTTGCGCGAATAATCCATACCCTTTTTATAATCCAAGTAAGTCCCGAACACAAGCAGGCCGAGACACAAAGTAATCGGAAGTTAATGAGCTTGGCAAGATTGGCTTTGAGAGCGCGCAAAACAGCCGAACATGCTCGCCTACTAGATCAACTCACCGCGTAATGAATTGGGTAAAGCTTCGGTGATCAAAACGTTAGCGAAGCCACCAATTAACTCGTGTGGCCCATCAAAATTAACCACTCGATTATTCTCAGTACGCCCAGAGATCTGCTTGGGGTCTTTACGCGCTGGTCGGTCAACCAACACTTTTTGTACGCTGCCAACCATTGAATTGGAAATGCCTTCAGCCATTTCGTTGATACGTTGTTGGAGTCGTTGCAAACGCGCCTTTTTGACATCCATTGGCACATCGTCAGGTAAGTCAGCAGCAGGCGTACCGGGCCTTGCGCTGTAAATAAAGCTAAAAGACTGGTCGTAACCAATCGTTTCGATCAGCTCCATTGTTTGCTCAAAATCTTCGTCAGTTTCGCCCGGGAAACCAATGATGAAGTCTGATGACATAGAAATGTCTGGGCGAATCTTGCGAATCTTCTCGATGATGGTGACGTAGTCAGACGCCTTGTAGCGGCGTTTCATAGCCGCCAATATACGGTCAGAGCCCGACTGCACGGGTAAATGCAAATGGTTGACCAGCTTGGGCACGTCCGCGTACACCTTGATTAAACTGTCGCTGAATTCCAAAGGATGCGAAGTGGTATAACGAATTCGGTCAATACCTTCGATCTCGGCAACGTAGCGAATCAACAAAGCAAAATCAGCCATGCTGCCGTCGTGCATCTCGCCCCAATAGGCGTTCACGTTTTGACCCAACAAGGTCACTTCGCGAATGCCTTGCTCTGCCAGCGTGACAATCTCAGCTAAAACATCGTCAAACGGACGTGAGAACTCCTCACCCCGCGTATACGGTACAACGCAGAACGAACAATACTTGCTGCAGCCTTCCATAATCGAAACAAACGCGGTAACGCCTTCGACTTTAGGTGCAGGCAAAGCATCAAATTTTTCAATCTCAGGAAAGGTAATGTCCACTTCCTTACCTTGACCTTGCATGGCCTCGTCGACCATTTTTGGTAAGCGGTGCAAGGTTTGCGGTCCAAACACCATATCTACGTAGGGAGCACGCTTGATGATGTTGTCGCCCTCTTGACTGGCAACACAGCCGCCTACTCCGATTAGTAAATCGGGGCGGTCATCTTTGTAGGCTTTCCATCGACCCAATTGTGAGAAGACTTTCTCTTGAGCCTTTTCGCGCACTGAACAGGTGTTGAGCAAAATGATGTCGGCATCGGTTTCGTCCATCGTGCGTACAGCATTGTGCGAGCTATTGAGCGCATCAAGCATACGATTAGAGTCGTACTCATTCATCTGACAGCCGAAAGTTTTGATGAAGACTTTCTTTTCTGGGCCCACCTTGTTTTGCGATGCAGAGGCGGATTGAGGCGTTTGCACTGGCGCACTGTCCGCCGCCTTGTTCAAAGCGGAAGAGTTAGTTCGACCAATATTGCCTGGTGTGATTTCAATTTTCATAGCTGTTCTCCACCCCCGAACCGTGCGGGGGCGCGTATTCTATCTAAGTTGAAGTCGTCGCCCAATGCCAAAACTCACGATATTCGGCTTATTTGACGCACTCGCTCGCCGAGCTCTCAGCGTCTAAACTAGCCGCAAAGCGGGCCAGTAATGGACAAATAGTGGACTAGCTGTTGCGGTTGATGCAGTTTAAATCGGTAAATGAACCCACCAAACGCTCAACAAAATATTCTTCACCCTGACGCAATGACTTACGCGGGTCGTAATACTTTTTATTCGGCACATCGTCGCCGTCTGGGTTGCCAATCTGGCTCGCCAAATAGTCTTTGAACTTGGTGAAGTACTCACGCAGTCCAGAGTTAAACGCCCATTGCATATCGGTATCAAGATTCATCTTGATGACACCGTAGCTAATAGCTTCTTTGATGTCCTCGGCACTGGAGCCCGAACCACCGTGGAATACAAAGCTAACGGGGGCTTTGTCGGCTGACTCAATTTTCTCGGCGACATAGGCCTGTGAATCACGCAATATTTTTGGCGACAACTTCACATTGCCCGGCTTGTATACACCGTGCACATTGCCGAACGCCGCCGCAACCGAAAAAGCTGGGCCAATGCCATTTAGCTTTTCATAGGCGTAAAAAACATCCTCAGGTTGGGTATACAACTTGCTAACGTCAACATCGCTGTTATCAACACCGTCTTCTTCACCACCCGTTATGCCTAACTCAATCTCTAAGCCAATCTCGATGTCAGCCATGCGCTGGAAGTAACGCTCACAAATTTCAATATTCTCTTCGAGTGTCTCTTCAGACAAATCCAGCATGTGCGAGCTAAATAGCGGCCGACCATGCTGTCGGTAATAGTCTTCCTGATAGTCCAGCAGCTGATCAATCCAAGCGATATTTACAAGCGAGCAATGATCCGTATGCATGATCACTGGCACGCCGTACATCTCTGCCAAATCGTTCACATGCTTAGCCGCCGAGATACAACCGGCAACCGATGCTTCAAAATTGTCGTTCGGTAGACTTTTACCCGCATAAAACTGCCCGCCACCAAACGATAGCTGCACGATGACTGGAGAATTCACTTTCGCAGCGGCTTCCATCACCGCATTCACTGTACTTGTACCAACGACGTTTACCGCAGGCAAGGCGTATTGATTGAGTTTCGCGTCGGCGTAAACTTCGTCTATCTCGTCCCCAAACAATACTCCAGCTCGAAATTTAGACATACGTGCTCCAGTTAGATCATTCAAAATTGTAGTTGGCGCGGATTTTACCCAAACAGAGGTTATTTTTCCGAGGTTTTTGCACGTCTTTAACCGCTTAAGCGCCATGATTTCATATGAAATTACGCCCACCTGCCCATTTTTAGTGCAAATAATGCGATAAACTCCGCGCATAGAAATCGAGTTACATTCCTCACTACCTAATTCGACCCCGATAAGGGCACGACAATTGCTATGAACTCACTAAATGAACGCCTTGCAGAGCAGCTAGAAGAGCTAAAACGCGAAGGCTTGTACAAATCTGAACGCCTGATTACTTCTGCGCAAAGCGCCGAAATTTCCACCGATCAAGCACCTGCGCTGCTTAACTTTTGCGCTAACAATTATCTTGGCTTAGCAAACCACCCTGAGCTCATCGCCGCAGCAAAAGCGGGGCTCGACCAGTACGGTTTTGGTATGGCATCCGTGCGCTTTATTTGCGGTACACAAGATATCCACAAGCAATTGGAACACCGCATTAGCGAGTTTTTGGGCATGCAAGATACGATTTTGTATTCCTCATGCTTTGACGCCAACGCAGGTCTATTTGAAACCTTATTAGGCAAGGAAGACGCGATTATCAGCGACGCACTCAATCACGCCAGCATTATCGACGGGGTACGTTTGTGTAAAGCCCAGCGATATCGCTACGCCAATAATGATATGGGCGAACTTGAAACCGCGCTCAAGCAAGCTAAAGAAAATAAGGCAGACAAAATATTGATTGCCACAGATGGGGTCTTTTCGATGGATGGCGTGATTGCCAACCTAAAGGGAATCTGCGATTTGGCCGACCAATACGGCGCTATGGTAATGGTAGATGACTCCCATGCAGTTGGCTTCGTTGGTGCAAACGGCAAAGGTTCACACGAGCACTGCGATGTTATGGGCCGGGTCGACATTATTACAGGCACCTTGGGTAAAGCCCTAGGCGGAGCCTCTGGCGGTTACACTTCGGCCAGTGCAGAAATTGTTGCGTGGCTGCGACAACGCTCTCGGCCTTACTTGTTCTCAAACTCGCTAGCGCCGGCGATTGTCAGCGCGTCGATCAAGGTGCTAGAACTCCTCGCCGATGGCGGCGATTTAAGAGCCAAACTCAAGCAAAACAGTGAGTATTTTCGCACGCAAATGAGCGAAGCAGGCTTTAGCCTAGCAGGCGCTGATCACGCAATTATTCCTGTGATGTTGGGCGATGCAAAACTTGCCTCGCAAATGTCGGCGAAGATGCTTGAGCGCGGCATTTATGTGGTCGGGTTTTCCTTTCCGGTCGTGCCTAAAGGCCAAGCACGCATCAGAACGCAAATGTCAGCAGCGCACACCAAAGAACAAATCGACACCGTTGTGGCGGCGTTTGTGGACGTAGCGAAAGAAATTGGCGTGTTTGACGCGTAGTCGCTTGCACCCGAGAATCAACGAGTCAGCGACAAAACAATTATGAAAGCACTCTCAAAACTACACGCAAAGCCCGGCATTTGGATGACCATTGCCGAACAGCCACCGGTGGGGCACAACGACCTATTGATCAAGATTCGCAAGACTGCGATCTGTGGTACTGACATGCACATCTATCATTGGGATGAATGGTCGCAAAATACCATCCCAGTGCCGATGATCGTGGGGCATGAGTACGTAGGCGAAGTGGTTGAAATTGGCGAAGAAGTCGCAGGCTTCAATATTGGCGACCGCGTATCGGGCGAAGGCCATATCACTTGCGGGCACTGCCGCAATTGTCGTGCAGGCCGCCGTCATCTCTGCCGCAACACCTTTGGAGTGGGCGTTGACCGTCAAGGTGCATTTGCCGAGTACTTGGTAATCCCCGCCTTTAACGCGTTTAAAATTCCTGACGACATCAGCGACGACCTAGCCGCTATTTTCGACCCATTTGGTAACGCCGTGCACACTGCCCTCTCGTTTAACTTGATCGGCGAGGACGTGCTGATTACAGGTGCAGGACCAATTGGCATTATGGCGGTTGCCGTAGCGAAACACGTTGGCGCGCGCCACGTAGTGATCACCGACGTTAATCAGTACCGTTTAGATTTAGCTAAAAAGATGGGCGCAACGCGAACCGTTAATGTAACAACTGAGTCTCTGACCGACACCATCAGCGACTTAGGCATGACCGAAGGTTTTGACGTTGGGCTCGAGATGTCGGGTGTGCCTATATTCGGGCGCCATATTGGCGATCGTTGCCCGGTCAGCGAGGCTGAGCGCAGCCACGCCCGGCCCGTAAAATTCCACGAAACGCCCTACCACGCCG
>CAZOIG010000573.1:0-7678 GCA_964579235.1 uncultured Gammaproteobacteria bacterium | reverse complement strand
AACAAATCCTCAAAAGCGGTCGGGCGCTGTTGTTTTGCGATATGCCTATTCGATACAAGCGGAAGTAAAAAAGCGCTTCGATGTGGAGTTGGAAATAGAGCCGCGGGTCGTGTGTTGACTCTCAAAGCCTAAATTTAGCGCGTATCGCTGATAGCAGGTTAATATTTTGTAATTGTAAATTGCGCGGCTAACACGGTCTGTACTACAGTGACTTGACCAACATTACGCCATTATTAGGCTCTTATGGATTATCGACACGATTTAGAAATACACAATTTCCGTTCTTTATCGCGACTCAATGCCTATTGCAATGAGGGCTTGTTTGCCATCATCTGTGCATTGCTGATTAATGCGGCCGTTTCAAACGTGGCCTCAGCGCAGTGGGAAGATCTGTCGAATTTTAGCGATGCTAAGTCCGAAATAGCAGAACCATCCAATCAAGCTCTACCCCTTGTCCCTAGTGATCGGGCAACGCTCAAGGCGGAGGAATTTTTTCGCGCGCTAAACGATCCCGAGCTGAGCAACGATATCGATCAGAGTTTTGCCGCCATTCAAGAGCTTAAAGGTCAAGGCAATGCGTTCAATCTGGAGCTTGGCGAGCAATACCTGACACACGGTTTTTTGTTGCGTGAAGCAGGTGAGATTGATGAAGCGATTTCAATGCTTGTCAATGCACTCCATATACAAAAAGCCAATTATGGTTTGTACGATGCTCGCCATATTTCGATCTTGGAAAATCTCTTCGAATTCAATTTTGATCGTTCAGAACCGCAATTGGCCGAAGGTCATCTAACGGCCTTAATGTTGCTAGAAGAGCAACTCGGCGAAGAGCCTGTCGGCGTAACTTACGACATGATGATTCGCATGGGGCATCACTATTTGGACGCCTACTATAAACAGCCGCGCAATTCCGATGATGCCGTGTTACAGCTTAGACGAGCTGCGAAATATTTCAAAGAGACCATGCTGCGATATGCCGACAGTAAACTGTCGGAGCGCTTGTTGCCCTACGGCGAATACACCTACACGCAGAGTTTATTAACGGCCGAATACGAAAGCCGCGTCACCATGCCGCTGAGCAATTTGTCGACCTCAGCCTCGTCAGTGTCTGCGTTTAGTAATCCAGCCTCTCAAGAGATTAGAGCATTAGCAACGCGCTCTAAGGTTAAAGCCGAGAATGCTATAGAGAGCTTCTTGCGTGATGCTCAGGCGCAAAACAACCAATCTATGGTTGCCAGAGCTTATTTGTCTATGGCTGATCTTATGCAACTCACAGACCGAGAGCGATCCGCTAGAACCCTGTACAAACAGGCGTGGGCAATTGCTAAGGACCTAGAGTCAAATGACCCGCAGCGGCTGATTTTTGACAAAGTTCGAAAATTGCCAAATTTTCTTTTTAGTCAACAATGGGAACGCACGCCCAACTCAGAGAAAACCAGAATCACGGTACCCGTTAAGTTGAGTTTGAATAGGTTTGGACGAGTAACCGATATCGAACAAGTAGACCCTAAGGGCGTGATGAACAATGCCTTGTTTTCGCGGGCGGTGCGGGCGATTCGAAATATTACCTATGCTCCCCCAATGCGAGACGGCGAGTTTGTGTCGCTTGAAAAGGTGGACTACAAAGCCAGTTTTTTGATTAGCAATAGTTGGTTAGAAAGACAGCAAAAACGAGAAGAGCGTGCTTTGCAGAAGGCTGCAGAGTCGACGGCTGAGCGAGAGTCTTAGTATCAAGCCAGTCGCTCCACATACTCTTAAGTAACCGAATAAATGACAATGAACGACAGAATCTCTAGACAGAAGTGTAACGTTGACAGCCATAGGCTTTTCTCAATGCCTCGTTTAGCCTTGCTGTTGGTTTTCGTGTTTCTGACGGGCTGCCAGACTCCAATTGGCAGCATGCCTCAAGGCAGTGGTCAAACGACTGTGAATCTTCCAGAAGTTCCGAATGTTCCGTCGGTACCACAAATACCGAGCCCAGGTTCACCATCAGCCAGTTCAGATTCATCTGAGTCAGATTCTGAGGGTTCTCAGGGTTCTCAAGGTTCTCAAGGTTCTCAAGGTTCTCAAGGTTCTCAAGGTTCTCAAGGTTCTCAAGGTTCAGAAGGTTCAGAAGGTTCAGAAGGTTCAGAAGGTTCAGAAGGTTCAGAAGGTTCAGAAGGAGAAATCGCAGAAGGTTGGCTTGACGAAGACTGGGTTGACCAAGCGGGTGGAGACTCCGCTGATGTAGGGGAGCCAGAACAGCCAGAGTTTGAAAGCGATGGCGGTCTCAGCGAAGCCGAGATTGAAGAGTTGGAACGTGAACTTGAAAAGAGTTTTGAAGACTTCGATGCGGATATGCAACGTGAAAAAGAGTACGCAGAGGAACGCGCCAACGACAACACCGACAATGGTCAAATTGGCGGCATCGGAGACTTTCAAGACTTCGAAGAGGCTTCTCAAACCAGCTCAGGCTCAAGCAGTAGTTCAAATTCTAATTCCCAAGGTTCGGCGAGCAGTGCTAGTTCTTCCACTTCAAGTCAAGGCTCAGCTGGCGGAAGTGCCGGTCAGGGCACAGCAGACCCTAACCAATCTGGGTCAGAATCCGCGCCTTCTGGCCAAGCCAGCGATGTGCTGTTAAGCGAAGACGATGACCCTTTATTAGACGATCGAGACAACGATGACGTCGTGGCGCGACAGCTTCGCGAATTAGCCGAGAGCGAGAGCGACCCCGCCTTACGCGAGCAATATTGGCAAGATTATCGCAACTATAAGAGTGGCAACTAATGAGAGGCGGTAAGTAATGCGCTTAGCTAAACTCTATTCAAAGGTTGGCCGAGCAAGTAAAGCACTGGCGCTATGCTTACTGCTGTCGGCTTGCGCATCTTATGAGTACAACTCGGTTTCGATCGAATCAGCCGACACCTTGCCCAGTGATCACACCATCGCCTCTAGCGACCAACTGGCATTAGATGTCGGCATAGTGCTATTAGACAGTGGGGCGGAGCTGAGCGACGATGTGTCGGTCGAATACGCGAAGGTTAGAGCCAGTGAAGCGGTTTGGTTTTCAAGCAAAATTAAGGATGCGCTCGACTCCAGTCAAGCGTGGGGAATGGTTAGGGTTGCGCCCTTGGAGACCACTCCCTTTGATCTAAATATTTCTGGGAAATTGATTGAATCGAACGGCGAGAGCGTGATTCTGCAGGTCACCGCGATCGATGCTTTAGATCAAACTTGGTTAGACAAAGAATACGAATACCGCACCTCACGATATTCCTATGACCCAGAAATCGCGCTCAAACAAGACCCGTTTCAGCCCATTTTCATTCAAATTGCAAACGATCTGTTTGATCAACTAACGCAGCGTACGGCCTCAGACTTGCTGAGTTTGCGCCAAGTTAGCCGCCTTCGTTTTGCCGAGTATTTCCTGCCCGAGCTGGTCGCTGACTACCTGGTCGAAGATGAACAGGGCATACGATTGATTCGCGCCCCAGCCCAAGGTGATCCCTTTATGGCGAAGATCGATGCGATTTACGATCGCAATCAGGTCTTTTTAGATGTGGTGCAGGACTATTACCGTGCTTTTAACGACAATATGCAAAAGCCTTATGAAGAGTGGCGCAGCTTAAGTTTCAAGGAAGTGCAGCAAGAACGAATCCTTCGAGAGCAAGCTCGTAAAGAGAAGCTGGCGGGGGTCGCGCTGCTGGTCGGTGGGGTGGCTGCGGGCTCCGGTTCAGGCAGCAGCGCAGCCTTGACCCGATACGTATCTTTGGTCAGCGGTGGGTATATCTTCGCTAAAACCTATGAAAAAAACAGCAGAGCTGCAATGCACGCTTCAACCTTACGGGAGCTTGGTGCCTCTTTAGAGGGAGAGCTTGCCCCCAGCATTGTTGATCTGCAAGATCGAACGGTGACCCTAGGCGGCACGGTGGATCAACAATTTGATCGTTGGCGCGAGACTTTGCAAAGTCTTTTCCGTGCTGAATTCAATATTCAAGATGCCATCGAGGCAGAGCTGAACTAATCATGTTGTATGGCGGCTTTCAAATTGGGTGTCTAGCTCACCATTTTGAGGTGATTTGCCGTGACTGAGGGTCGGCGTGTTAAGTCGGCGGAGTATCAGCCGCCAGAACGGGATTATGGCGAAGTAAAAAATCTTCAAAGGGTCCCGGTTGAGCCTTTCGTTTGGTGGCGCTCGCAATTGGTTCTGATGGTGATCGTGTTTGCCTTGCTGTTAGCAGGGGCTGTGCTGTGGACCTTGTTAACACCGCCTGCGACACCGCTGATGTCTGAACAGGTGCAAGGTTCTGATGGTTCCGAGCGCTCCAATGCTGGAGCGTCTCCCATCAATACTGATCCAACACCGTGGCAAACCCAACAGAGCCAAGCCGCCAGAGCACAGGCGCAAGATGTATTGGCACAATTGATTGCGCTAAAAACATCTCTGCAAGCCGCCGATGTTCAAACCTGGGCGCCCACCGATTTCTCGGCGGCGCTCGCCCAAGCCGATGCGGGCGACGAGGATTATGCTATTCAACAATTTGAGCCGGCGCTGGAGCATTATCAGAGCGCCCTAGAATCGTTTGAGGCGCTTGATCAGCAAATCCCAGAGGTCGTTGAAGCTTACGTTGAGTCAGCCTACGCGGCGATAGAAGAGCGGAAGCTGGACCTAGCGCGTGAAGCATTAGGCAAGGCGTTAAAGCTTGACGCGAATAGCATTTCGGCACTAACCGCATTGGCTCGTCTGGATGGTCTACCGGAGGCTTTGGCGCATATAGATGCGGCGGTTCTCGCAGAGCAACAATTCGCACAAACACAAGATACAACGCTTCTGCAGAGCGCCATTCAAGACTACCAAGCGGCGATCGCTATTGACCCTTTACTAACTCGTGCGAGCGCATCACTA
This sequence comes from uncultured Gammaproteobacteria bacterium, assembly GCA_964579235.1. Taxonomy (GTDB): domain Bacteria; phylum Pseudomonadota; class Gammaproteobacteria; order Arenicellales; family Arenicellaceae; genus Arenicella. The sequence continues at coordinate 2,793 of CAZOIG010000573.1, read as the reverse complement.
GAGGCTGCGCAAACCACTCTTCTCGAACACCGTTTTGATCAAGCAATGTCGACTGCCTTAAACGCCTTGATGGAGAACAGGTACTCAGCAGCTCAGAGTGCCTTCAGCAAGGCGTTGGACTTTGCTAACCAACTAGATGTAAGCGATTCGCCTGAATACCAGCTGGCTCAGCGTGGTTTGGATCAAGCGCTTGCACTCAATCAGGGCAGTTCGATTAACGGTCTATTTGCGCAAGCTAAGCAGGCCGAACGGTCTGAAAACTGGCAACAAGCTGCTAGCGTCTACCAGGCCATACTTAACCGTGATGCCAGCCAGATACGGGCACGCAGCAGTCTAGTTCAGGCGCGTATTCGCGCTGATTTGGATTCGCAATTAAAGCGCTATCTAGCCGATCCTCTGAGTTTTACTAAAGATCAAGATCGCGCGGCAATCCAACAGTTATTGGCAGATGCCAAGGGCATTCGGCGAGGTGGTGAAGTACTTGCCCAACAAATTGCACAAGCCGAGGCCCTCCTTAATGGTGCTCAACAGCAAATTAGGGTGGAGCTCGTGTCGGATCAGGCCACCACAATCTATTTGCTCAAACGAGGTGCTAAACCGATTCGTTATGCGCCCTTTGAGAATAAGTCGTTATCGCTCAAGCCCGGCAAATACACGCTAGTGGGTCAAAGAGTCGGTTATCAGGATGTTCGTAAGGAGTTGGTATTGGAGCCAGGCTCGAGACAAGCAACCCGTTTGGATATTCGCAGCGGCAGCATTTTAGACTCTGCCTCGCTTGCTGAGAAGGAACTTTAGGGCCAGCGCTAACATGAGCGATAACGTCAATAACACGCCAGCTGATAGCGCAAACGCGCGAAACAGTACAAGCGCTAGCTCTGCAAAGCAAATCGCGACAGCGCGCTATGCCCCGCCATCGGCTCAGGCTGATGTAAGTAAGCGAAGCTCCATCGGACTACCACAACTGGCTTTGCTTGGCGTTGCGCTTTTGCTGACCATGTTTGTGCTGTTTTTGTTTTTCGCGCGCAGCATTCAAATTACTGTGGATGCGGTGGAGCTCTCTAGCCTTGCAAGCCTCTCAAGCGTTGGCAAAAGTAATCAAGGGCAGGTGGTTAAACGTGAATTGGATGCAACGGTGCAGCTGGCAACTTGGCTGAAACTGCCAATCGGTAATCGCTTTCTGGTATTACCCGGCAAGCTCAATGCAACAGTTAGTGCGCCTGGTTTTCAGCCTGAGCTTATGCACTTAGAGGTTGATCAGCAACGTTTCCAACAGTTTTCTGCGACGTTGACACGTTTACCCGGACGTTTAGACATATCACTCGTCTCCACCGAGCCAGATCAAGCATCCGATATTGTCGACGCCCAAGCCACGGTTTTTGTCGCCTCATCCGCAGCTCAACTCGACCCTGTAGCGGTGCCGTCCATCATTGAAGACGTCCCAGCAGGAGTGATTCGAGTGGTGGTTGATGCGCCTTTGTATCGAGCATCCTCGCAAGAATTACTGGTCGAGGGTCAGAACACATTGCAGACCCTTGAATTTGAATTAGAACCTGCGTGGGCAGCTTATCAATTTTCCGCCGCGCAGGAAGGCGTTGAGTTGTCCATAGATGGTCAAGTTAATGGTTTGCTGCCGTTAGAGCTAAAGTTGGAAGAGGGCTCGCACGAGGTAATGTTTTCCAAATCACTTTATCAGCCAATGACTCGAACCATCGTGGTCACTGCTGGTCAAGATGTGGCAGTGCCACCAGTTACATTGACGCCTGCGAAAGCGCGGCTAAAAGTAGTCAGTGAGCCAGATGGCGCGGCGGTTCTGTTAGGGAAGCAATATAAGGGTCTCACCCCTGTGGAGTTTGAACTGCCCTCGCGCGAAGAGAAAACCTTAAGCATTTTTCGCCCCGGCTTTAAGGTGGCCGAACGCTCTTTGTTGTTGCAACCTGAGGAGTATCAAGACTTAGAATTCGAGTTAGACGCTGAGGCCATAGCGGTTCAAGTAAGTGTACAACCTGCCGGCGCTAGGCTTAGCGTAAATGGTCAAGATGTGGGTGCAGGCAGCCAAACTCTGCAACTTAGTAGCCTTTCGCAAACCATCAGCGCATCGGCACCTGGTTATGTCACGCAATCGCAGACCATTGTGCCGACGTCGGGTAATCGTCAAATTTTGACGTTCAACTTGCTCACAGAAGAACAGCATTATTGGGCCAATATTCCGTCGCAATACCGAAACTCAGCGGGAAATACGATGCTACTGTTCAAAGCGCCGGGGCTGGTTGAGATGGGTTCTAGTCGACGCGAAGCGGGCCGTCGTTCTAACGAGCCTCAATATCAAGTGGAGCTGACGCGCGCGTTTTACGTGAGCACGCTAGAAACCACCAATGCCCAATACCGCGAGTATCGGTCCGCGCACACATCGGGCAATTACAAACTGAACAGCTTGGACTTAAACAACTTCCCGGTGGCTCAAGTTAGTTGGCAGCAAGCGGCTCTGTACTGTAACTGGTTAAGCGAGCGCGAAAGTTTAACGCCGTTTTACACCACCAAAGCGGGTTTTGTCTCCGGCCATAACCCCAACGCGAACGGTTATCGTTTGTTGAGCGAGGCGGAATGGACATGGTTGGCGTCGCATTCTAGCGAAGGCGCGCGCTCGATCTACCCGTGGGGTAATCAAGCCGACGTTCCCAAACAGGGAGTGTTTGGAAATGTAGCCGACCAGTCTGCCGCAGATTTCATTCGTTTTACGGTGGAGGGGTATAGCGATGGTTACAAAGCGGCCTCACCGGTTGGATCGTTTCAAGC
>CAZOIG010000572.1:0-3427 GCA_964579235.1 uncultured Gammaproteobacteria bacterium | reverse complement strand
GCTTCAAGTAATTCAGGCGTGTAATGCAACCCCGCAGTTGGTGCAGCAACTGCGCCACTGTGCTCAGCATAGACGGTTTGGTAACGGTCTTCGTCTTCAGGCTTAACGTCGCGCTCGACATAAGGAGGTAAGGGTAAACGTCCATGTTGCTCAAACCATTGGTTCAAATCTGGCGTTTTATCATGAGCGTTGGACTGTATCTCCAATTCAAAGAAACTACCGTGGCGCCCCACCACCACTAAAGGCTCGTCGGCTTCGTCTATATGAATGCTCTGGCCTACATTAGGCGATTTAGAACATTTCACCTGAGCCAAAAATCGGATATCACTGGTGACTCTCTCCAGCATTATCTCTAAACGCCCGCCCGTATCTTTGGCCCCGAAAAGTCGGGCCTTGATAACCTTGGTATTGTTCACCACTAATAAATCGTTAGGTCGCAGAATAGTCTTGATGTCAGCAAACTGTCGATCTTCAAATGAGCCGCTAGGCAGTACTTCGAGCAAACGGCTCGCGTCTCTATGCTCACTGGGGTGCTGAGCAATGAGGTCTTCAGGCAAATCAAAACTAAAGTCAGATAAGTTCATTGAATTGTTTCGAGTTCCCAGACTAATCGGGCTAGATTGATTCGCTCAAACGGAGCGTTGTGCGACTATTTAAGCGAGTTGCGGGTTCTAAAGTGGCGACTTGTCGAGCTATTGAAGCGCTGGTGCAGACAGCATCTCGCGCCGAGCAATCAGCAGCAGAATTAGACTGCTGGCTAGCAAGCTGACCACGAGAACCTGGAACCATAAGTTAATTGGCAACAGCAAAATACCGACGATTAAAGCCGGAACACGCAGCCACTCAATAACGGTCGCGTAGGATCTATTCTCCAACACAACCCCAATCGCATAAGTGCTAAACGCGATGAACACGGCCGCTCCAAAAATGCTCAAGGTATTCATGGTTGAGATGCTTAACAAAAATAGCAGCACCACCGCGGCGAGCGCTATGTATTGAATGATGCCGTAGAATTTGATCGAATCCGGTATCGCAACGTCAAACTTTCTAAACTCTTCCAATGCCATTTTTCGCGTAGGAAAACGAGCCTCGACATCGGGTGGTCGCCAGCCTGTGCGTCTAAACCAAATGGTGATTTTGTGCCACCAATTGCGAGTTAAGTAGGCATCGCTCCACAGTTGTTTGTACACTTGAATATTGGCCCAAAAAGGGTTCCAGCTCGAAACGGCACCTGTTATGCCGAACACTACGGGTTCCTCGTCGAGTTCCTCTTGAAACGTACCAAAGAGCCTATCCCACAGGATAAAAACCCCACCGTAGTTTTTGTCGATATAAATAGGGTTCTGCGCGTGATGGACTCGGTGATTCGAGGGCGTGATAAAAAACCATTCAAACCAACCTAGCTTACCGATATGGCGAGTGTGCACCCAGAACTGATAAATCAAATTCAATGAACCCACGGTGAGCAACATGAGCGGATCGAAGCCCATCAACGCCATAGGGATGTAGAAAAGCGTGGAGAGAAAACTAGTACTGGTTTGTCTTAAAGCGGTGGTGAGATTGTATTCCTCGCTTGAATGGTGCACCACGTGTGCGGCCCACATTACATTCATTTCGTGGCCAAATCGATGCACCCAGTAGTAAGTGAAATCGTAAAGCACAAAAGCAATAATCCAAACCAACCAATGGTTGGGCATCTCGAAAAAACGGTAGGCATCGTAGATACCGAGATATAGAACGAATGGAATGAACGCTTGAAATACTCCGGACATACGGCTCAGCACACCCAAATTGAGGCTGGTGATGGCGTCATTTGCTCGGTAATAGTCAGTACCTTTAACTTTTTCAGCGATGAGCTCAATCGCAATCAACGCGAAGAAGGCAGGAATAGCGTACAGAATTAGGTTCATACAGTTTCCGCAGATTGCTTGCGCCAACGCTTATAGCGTTTGGTCCGATACATTGTTAGCACTCTATCCCGAAGCACCGCAAACACAGCATTGGCGTTTGGCTTAGGTGATTTGCCTTTGGACATCCGGTCTAATTGTAGCTTAGTTACCGCCATATTCGCCAAAGCCGAGAGGGTTTTATTTTTCCATTCCACGTTGGGGATTTCAATGCTGATCGATGCGCCGTTGGTGTTGGCGTTTTGTGCCCAGAGGTTGGCTACACTCGGTTGGTAGGCAAACGCTCGCGCCATGCCTAATACGCTCACGCCAAACCCATTTTGATCAAGCTCAAGTGCTTGTTCGGCAACATCTCGATTGCGTATTCCGCCGGTAACCATAATCGGCACAGTGGCAACTTGAGCAATCTGACGCGCGAAATCAATAAAGTAAGCCTCTCGCTTTAAGGAGCTACTCGATGGAGTCTCGTCAGCTGGCGCACCTTGCATGGCTGGGCTTTCGTAGCTGCCACCTGAAAGCTCGATCAGATCAACCGACATGCCGTTGAGTTGCTCAACCACCCAGGTCGCGTCGTTCAAGTCGAACCCGCCTTTTTGAAAGTCCGCCGAGTTGAGTTTTATTGAGAGACAAAAACCGGGGCTAACCGCGGCGCGAACGGCATTAACAATTTCGAATAAAAAACGTGCCCTATTCTCTAATGAACCACCGTATCTGTCATCGCGCTGATTGGTAAGAGGCGACAGAAACTGGCTCACCAGATAGCCGTGCGCCGCATGAATCTGACAACCTGTGAAACCCGCCGTTTCAGCCAACTTTGCCGTAGTGGCAAAACGGTTAACCAAGTTGGCAATTTCATCGACCGACAGGGCTCGCGGTTGACTGAACAGTTTGGAAAAACCCTCTATGTGCACAGATTTATCTGAGGCCGAGACCGCCTGCTCATCCATGGCGGCGTACATTTGCCGCCCCGGATGACTGATCTGCATCCAAACATGGTTATCTTCTGACTTCGCAGCGTTCGCCCATTCTTTAAAAGGCTCTAAGTCACGCCCCGCCTCCAGCACAACACCGCCCGGTCCGGTCAATGCATCGGGAGAGATCATCACATTGCCTGTTAGCACCAGGCCAGCACCACCTTCGGCCGATTGGGAAGACAAATTGCGCAGTTTGATGCCAGGGTATTGAGCCCACTCACTCAAATTTTCTTCCATCGCCGCTTTACATAAACGATTCTTGAGGACCGCACCATTAGGCAAGGTTAACGGCTCAAACAGCATTGAGCTCTTGGGTTGACTGGTATTATTCATAAGTGATTCATGGTTCATTCACAGGGCATATACAGAGCACTAGAGGTTCCGCACCTTCTGACTAAGCGAATTAGGCCGAGTAGAACTTTGAGTCTGTCTCAGCCAGCTTCAACAGACTAGGCGCGGGAGCGAAGCGCTCGCCGTGCTCTTTCTCTAATGCTTGTAGCTTTTCAACGACGTTGGTGGCACCGAGAGAGTCCATGTAGCGGAAAG
>CAZOIG010000571.1:0-2711 GCA_964579235.1 uncultured Gammaproteobacteria bacterium | reverse complement strand
CCGATACGTTTCGTGCTCTGCTTCGATAATAAGGTTGAGCCCTGCAATCTCAAGGGTTTGCTTGGCCTTTAACTTGCCGTTTTCTATTTGCGGCGGGCACCAGAGTCCGCCCCATATGCCGCTGGGTGGGTTGCGCATCAGCAGCACCTCATTGGCTTGGTTCTTGATAAACACCATTTGCGTCGCTTTTACGGGCTTTTCCTTTTTAGGTTTACCGTGGGGTAGCTCGTCTACCCGATCAGTCTTATAGGCTATGCATTGGCTTTGTAGTGGGCAGCTCTCGCATCTGGCGCGCTTACGGCTGCAGTGCGTGGCGCCAAAATCCATAATGGCTTGCGTGTAAGTATCTACTTGAGTGTCTGGCGTATTGGCTTCGGCCAACTCCCACAATTGCTGCGCCACGGCGCGAACGCCATACCAGCCTTCTACCCCGTACACTCTCGCGAGCACTCGTTTTACATTGCCATCTAAAATAGCGTGGCGCTGCCCCGTGGAAAACGCCAATACGGCACCAGCGGTAGATTTGCCCACGCCGGGTAACGCCATCATCTGCTCCAAGGTAGTAGGAAACTCGCCACCATGCAGCTCTACCACTTGGTGCGCTGCTTTGTGTAAGTTGCGCGCTCTGGCGTAATAGCCCAAGCCGGTCCAAAGGTGTAACACCTCGTCTATCGGCGCGGCGGCCAGCTCACTTACGCTGGGAAACCTTGCCATAAATCGTTCGAAGTAGGGGATCACCGTGCTCACCTGAGTCTGCTGCAACATAATCTCCGACAGCCATACAGGGTAGGCATGGCTATAGGCTTGCCACGGTAAGTCAAAACGACCGTGCTCAGCGTGCCAATCTAGAATGGTTTGGGTGATTAAGGGTTGCGTCATAGCGAGTGTTAAGCCGCACGCTTGGGTAGTGTTGTGCGATTGGTTTTATACAGCTTAATGCGCGAGTGTATATCACTTGGTGTGCCACTAAAATAAATTGGCTTGGCAGCCCATCGCGCGCGGTTCTCGGTTAAACTCTGCGGCATGTATAAGCCTTTTGATTCTGTCATCGTGCTGGCTCAGTTTGAGCTGGATGCAGCCGCCCAAGCGCGCGCTGCAGAACTGCTTGCAGATGTGCTTAGTTGGAAGGCGTGGTTAGACCAAGTCGAGGTGCATGGTTTATCGGGCTTCGCGGCCAAGCACATTCAAGCGTATGACTTGCCCGTACCCAAAGCTACGCGTTTGTCTATTGCGGCGCTTAATGTGCGCCACAAATCAGCGGCTGCTGCGCGCCACAAAGCGCTTTGTGAAATCTCAGCTGCGTTTGCTAAGGAGTCGCTCAGTTGGCTGGCGTTAAAAGGCGCAGCTCTTATGCCTTTGTTGTATCAACAACCGCAATTACGCCCGATGCGCGACATGGACATTTTAATGCCGCGCACACAGCTGCAAAAGGCGGCAGAAATAATGCGCGACTTAGGCTACAACCTACCTAAAGAGCAGCCCAGCAAGTTCATGCGAGACATGCATCAGCTGCCGAATGCGAGCAAAATGGTAGATGGTTTTTTAATTAGTGTAGAGCTGCATAGCGACGGCATCTCGCGCGAGGTGCCGGGCCACTTTTATTTTCCTGAAGACCCCGCCCAGATCCAAACGGTTGATTGGCAGGGCCTGCGCGTGCCTGCGTTGGTTAACCCAACTTTTGTGCATCAAGTTAGCAAGCACTTAGAGGGTTTGCATTCAGACGCCACCCTTAAGTTGATTAACGTGATGGACGTAATTGGCTTTGCTCACTACATACTGGAGCGTGGCGAGTTTGACGATCTAGCGCAGCAATACCCCAACTTGCTGAATACCCTACGAGTGCTGCACAGCTACACGCCGTTACCTGCACCTTTACAAGATCGCGTGGGTGATCTGCCCGATCAACCCATTCAAGGGGTGGGCGAGATCATGGGTTCTTTAAGAAACGCCATGCTGGGTAAACATTCCTTGCGCAAGCGGCTAAGCTTATTATTCAACCCCTCAGACTGGTGGTTGTATTTGTATTACAATGTGCACCCTAAACACAGTTTGTTGTGGGTAAAGTGCGTGCGTCACCCCTTAAGACTTGCTAACTGGTTTAGCCGCCGCTTGTTTTCTCGCGTGATGGGCGGTTAGTTAGCTTGCTGGCCTTTAGCGTTCGCCGATAAATAATTTATTAGTAACTGCGTTTGCTTTAATTGCCAGCTTGGTTATTTGTGTCGTTTTAGTTAGGTCAGTTTTTATGAGTCCAGAAACCGTCTACGCGCAAGCGCCCGATTGCCTTCTTGAAAACATGGATGGCGAGCTATTGCTGTACAACCCCGTTAGTGCAACCACTCTGCACTTAAATGGTTCGTCGGCGGTGGTGTGGCAACTATGCGATTCACAGCTCACCATGGGCGAGATAGTGCAAGCCTTACAAGATGCTTTTCCAGATCAGGCTGAGCAAATTGCGGGTGACGTGAGCGATGTGCTCACCGATTTATTGCGCCAAGGTGCTGTGATGAAGGTTTAAGGTTTTGCAGCGCGCTTCGCTTTCAACCGTCATAAACTATTGTTTGCCTCTTTCTTTGTTCTAAACCTAAATCTTCTCTTCCATCTCATTCTCTAACTCTTGGTCCGCTTATGTCAGTTTGGTTTATACAGCGCGACGGAGTAGAGATTTCAATTAGGCTTCGATCCAAACCTGCTCGAGAATTGCTTGAGCCGAT
>CAZOIG010000570.1:0-3175 GCA_964579235.1 uncultured Gammaproteobacteria bacterium | reverse complement strand
TTCGAGCAAGGCAAGACCTGAGAACAACGCTGCAGCAAACAATAGAGTAAAAAACGTGGTGCTGATCAAAACACTGTTTTCTTGCATTTGCGCAAACGCAACGGGAAGCGTTTCAAAAATGAGCCCAGCACCTGAATCTGGACGCATTCCAAACGCAAAAACAATCGCAAAGATCATGACACTCATTAGCAATGCGATAGCCGTATCAAATACGGTGATAACAGCGGCTGCGCCGATTAAGGGCCGATGGCCAGACAAATACGCGCCGTACATCATCAATATGCCCATACCAATGCTCATCGAAAACAAAGCCTGGGTCAGCGCGGCAACAAAGAGCTCCAGCGTTAGAAACTCCCAACGCACCGTAAACATAAACTCAAAGGCCGCTGGCATATTGCCTACATCAGCAGCGAAATAAAACAACCAGATCACGGCGAGTATGAAAAGCGGCATCAGCACGCGCATAAGCTGCTCAACCCCTCGCCTAATATCGCGCGATAAGACCAACACCACCATCAACACGAATACGCTGTGCCAAATAATTAATTGCTCGGTATTACTCTGTAACGCACCAAATGAGTGCTGAACGATTTCAGCGGGCATGCCTTCAAATGCACCAGACGCCGAGTACATAACGTAATACAGGGTCCAGCCGGCAACCACACTGTAGTACGCAAAAATAGTGATGCTGACCATCATGCCGAGCCAGCCAATTGATGGCCACAAGGTGGAAAGGCGCCATTTGTCCACTAAGCTGCGCATAGACTGAACGGGATGACTGCCCCCCATTCGGCCAAGCATTAACTCGGAGATCATAAGCGGGAATGCAATCAACACCACCGCTGGCAAGTACACCAATAAAAATGTGCCGCCGCCGTGTAAACCCGCTTCGTAGGGAAACTTCCAGATATTACCCAAGCCAATTGAAGAACCGATCGCGGCTATTAAAAAAGCACTATAAGAGCCCCAAGTGGTTCGCTTTCTGGCCGGTTTTATGGCTTCTTTTTGCGTCATTGGTTTATGTCTTTATTGGAGAAGAGTATGATCACGCTTTCGATTATACCCCCTGAATTCCATGGCAAAGCCAAAGAAAGCAAGCAGCAACACTATCGCCCAAAATAAAAAGGCGCGCTTTGACTACTTCATTGAAGAAGATTTTGAAGCGGGTATTGCCTTAGAAGGTTGGGAAGTAAAGAGTATGCGCGCAAACCGTGCCCATTTAAAAGAGGCTTATGTGGGCATTAAAAACGGTGAACTGTATTTGCTGGGCGCTCACCTTACGCCACTTAACTCCGCCTCTACGCATGTTACGCCTAACCCAACTCGCGAGCGCAAGTTACTAATGAAGCGCTACGAAATCAGTCGTTTGATCGGCAAGGTTGAACGAGCTGGGTACACACTAGCCCCACTGGACCTTTACTGGCAACGCGGCCGTGCCAAGCTCAAAGTCGGCTTGGCCAAAGGTAAGAAGCAACATGATAAACGCGCCTCAATCAAGGAACGCGACTGGAACCGCGAACAGCGCCGTATATTGAAAAACGGTTAACAGAATCTATAAAAAAACGGCTGATAGCATCTCGCTAGCAACCGTTTTTTAGTCCAATTAAGCGGGCAAAAAGTGCTAGCCGATTGCTCCAATCAGGCTAAACCCGAAGAACTTAATACAAACGGTGTTAATAAAAACACCCAGTAGAATCAACGGGATAAACGTACCTAGTGCGAAATTCACGTAGCGGTGTGTGAACGAGCCAATGAATTTCTCGTCGCCAACCGCCATTTCTTTTTCTAAGTTAAGCAAGCGCCATTTATAAGCGGCGAACATACAGATGATAAAGCCGTTCAGCGGCAGAATCGTGTCGTAGAAAATGTCGTAGACCAAGTCGAAAAATGACTTATAACTACCGCCATAGCTCATGAACTGACTGAAGAAGTCAACGCGACCAAACGATACGGTCGATGCCAAAACCAACAAGATGCTGGTGATGCCCAAAGCCCATACGCTCTTTTTGCGGCTGAACTTAAGCTCGTCTTGGAAGGCGCTGATTGGCACTTGAAGAATCGAAACCTGCGACGTTAAGGCTGCAAAAAACACCAATAAAAAGAAAATACTGGCGAACAAATTGGCGCCCATGTAACCAATGGTGGTTTGCAACGACAAGAAAATCTTCGGTAAGAAGGTAAATACCAAAGACACAGAAGACGTAGAAAGCTCCTCAGGGTTGGTATTTGGGTCTAGAGCGAAGATAGCTGGGAGTATCAAAAGGCCCGCAAAAAACGCTACCGAGGTGTCTACACCGGCAACCATCTTCGCGCCACCGCTTATGCTCTCCTTACGGCTCACGTAACTGCCGTAGGTAATGAGAATCCCCATACCCAAGGACAAGGAGAAGAAGGCTTGGCTCAAGGCGTTGGAGACGACCTCAGGCCCAACCTTGCTGAAATCGGGAACTAAATAGTACTCCACGCCCGCAAACGCCCCGGGCAGAGTCAACACAAACGCCGTAAGCAGCATTAGCAACACAAACAAAGACGGCATCAACACTTTAGCCAAGCGCTCGATTCCGTTTTGCACCCCTGAGTTAAGAATAATGCCAATTAACAAGGTTAAAATTGTGAGGTAAAGGAACACGCCATTACCATTAATAAACTCGCCAAAATAGCCAGGCTGCGCCATCGCATCTAAATTGCCGGTAATCGCTCCAACGAAATAGCCCAGCAACCAAACGGTAAGCACTTGATAAAACACCGCGATCATAAACGGAGTTATTAGCGCCAGCCAACCGCCGACACTCCAAAGCCAATCGTTACCGCTCACGGCTTTGTAGGCGCCCAATGGGTTGCGTTGGGTTTTTCGTCCGAGTGACATTTCAGCCATCATGACGGGCAAGCACAGTAACACTACAAACAGCGCGTACATCAGCAAAAAGGCCGCGCCACCGCTTTTTGCCGCATTCACTGGAAAGCCAACTAAATTACCAATACCTACCGCGGAACCAGCCGCCGCCAAAATGAAACCTAACTTCGATCTAAATTGCTCGCGAGAACCTGCCATTTCTTATCCTTTTTATTGTGATGGTTAAGAGCAACCCAATTGGGTCAACGTATATAGGCTTAGTCTAGCTTTTGGGCATAATCATCACAAGGAATTATGCGTGGCGCACTATCATCCTGTTTT
>CAZOIG010000569.1:0-1804 GCA_964579235.1 uncultured Gammaproteobacteria bacterium | reverse complement strand
TATTCGACAAGATGGTCCGCCTACTCATTTCGATAAAGTGGGCACCCCAACCATGGGTGGCTTGTTGATACTTGTGTCGGTGATCTTCTCAACGCTTTTGTGGGCGGACTTGGATAACCGTTTCGTGCAAATCACGTTGTTTACCTGTTTCTTTTTTGGCGTGATCGGTTGGTGGGATGACTATCAAAAACTCATTAATAAAGACCCTCGAGGCATGGGTTCCCGCAATAAGTTCTTGTCGCAAAGCGTTATCGCTGCATTAGCTGCGGTGTTCTTGTATCAAACTGCAACGACCCCAATTGAAACCTCGCTCATTATTCCGTTCTTCAAAGATATTGCCATTCCTTTGGGGATATTGTTCATACCATTGGTCTACTTTGTGATTGTAGGCACAAGCAATGCCGTCAATCTGACCGACGGTCTAGATGGCTTGGCGATTGTGCCAACCGCAATGGTGGCTGCCGGTTTGGGCGTGTTTTGCTATTTATCTGGACACGCGTTGTTCTCAGAGTATCTGGCGATTCCACGTATTCAAGGCTCTGGCGAAATCGCTGTGTTTTGTTCAGCGATCGTCGGCGCTGGTTTAGGATTTCTTTGGTTTAACACATACCCAGCTCAAGTTTTTATGGGCGATATTGGTTCCTTGTCACTTGGTGCGTCCTTAGGTGTTGTGGCGGTTATTGCAAGACAAGAACTGGTGCTGTTTATTATGGGCGGCATCTTCGTGCTTGAAACGGTATCGGTTATTTTGCAAGTGGCTTCTTACAAGCTGTTTGGCAAACGAATTTTTCGTATGGCCCCCATTCATCATCATTTCGAACTCAAAGGTTGGCCCGAGCCCCGCGTCATTGTGCGGTTTTGGATCATCAGTTTGATTCTGGTTTTGATCGGCCTCGCCACTTTGAAAGTTCGTTAATCGGAAACTCAGAAACCATGATGCATACTCACTCAAATCCCAACCGACTTATCGATCAGTTTGATCGAGCTGTGGTCGTGGGCTTGGGTGCGACGGGTTATAGCGTTGCTCGCTATTTGCGTAAACATGGTTTGGATGTGGGCTTGGTGGACTCGCGAGAGCAGCCACCGCGTATGCACGATCTGCAAAAAAATATGCCAGAGGTAGAAACGCATTTTGGCGACTTCTCTTCTCCTGCGGCGCAGAAAATCATCGATTTTTCAGATTTGTTCATCGTTAATCCGGGCGTCGCTTTACGCACTCCCGCTTTGCTTGAGGCCAAAAGGCGTGGAGCCGTATTGGTTGGCGATATCGAGCTGTTTTTACAGGACAATACTGCGGATGTAATCGCTATTACGGGCTCGAACGGCAAGAGCACTGTCACTACCCTAGTGGGTGAAATGGCCGCGGCGGCGGGTAGAAAACCTTTGGTGGCAGGCAATATTGGTCTGCCGGTTTTGGATGCGCTAAGTGACGAGCACGAATACGACCTCGCGGTATTAGAAATATCCAGCTTCCAATTAGAGACTACGCTGCAGGTGGGCGCTCGTACTGCAACCATTCTAAACATTAGCCCAGACCATATGGATCGTTATGATTCGTTTGGTGACTACGTCCTTGCGAAGGCGCGCGTGCTAAAGGGCAGTAAAGTGGTGGTTCTACCGAGTCATGATAATGCGGTTGCGCAGCTTACCACCAATGGTGATGTGGTGCGTTTTGGCTTGCAAGCGCCCTCAGATGAATGTGAGTACGGAGTAAGTCGATTGCAGGGTCGCCGTTGGCTTATGCACGGCAAGCAAAAGCTTATGCCATTGCGCGACATACCTCTAGTCGGTTTGCATAACGTGA
>CAZOIG010000568.1:0-3538 GCA_964579235.1 uncultured Gammaproteobacteria bacterium | reverse complement strand
TTTACCGTAAGATTGGCTGCCAAGTTGTTGATTTATTTACAGAAGTTGATGGGAACTTCCCCAACCATCATCCCGACCCGAGCCAAGCTGAAAACCTTCAAGACTTAATCGCAGCCGTTCAAGAGCACAATGCAGATCTAGGCCTCGCCTTTGACGGAGACGGCGACCGCTTAGGCATTGTCACTCCCGATGGAGCCGTGGTCTGGCCCGACCGACAGATGATTCTGTTCGCGCGCGACGTTTTATCGCGTAATCCTGGCGCCGAGATTATTTACGACGTAAAGTGCTCCAGAAACCTGCCGTTAGAAATTACCGCCGCAGGCGGCAAACCAACCATGTGGCGTACTGGCCATTCTTTTATCAAGACGAAATTGAAGGAAACCGGCGCGGCCCTGGCTGGCGAAATGAGCGGTCACATTTTCATGCGCGAGCGTTGGTACGGTTTTGACGATGGTGTATACGCAGGGGCTCGCTTGATTGAGATTCTTTCTAAACAAAACTTGAGCCCACAAGCCGTGTTCGACGCCTTGCCCAACAGCGTTAACACACCTGAACTACGTATGGACTTTGCTGAAGGTGAGCACTATGCGTTTATGGACAAGCTAAAGGAGCACGCGCATTTCCCTGAGGCCAAGGTCACGACAATCGACGGGCTGCGAGTAGACTTTGTAGACGGTTTCGGCTTGATCCGGCCTTCTAACACTACGCCAATACTTGTTCTGCGTTTTGAGGCCGACGACGCTGAGTCTCTCGAGCGAATCCAGTCAGACTTTGCTAGACTCATCCATAAGGTCGATGATTCACAGTCATTACCATTCTAGAAATTCAGCCTAAGCCTCTGATTTAAAAACAGTTTTAACAAAGCAAGCTGGATTACAAGCACTTTTATACGCTGCTGACCGCTTATCGTGAAAAAAACTGAACAGTCTTCACACGCAGAAACACTGGTACGAAAGGCAGCTTCATGGCTGCCGAGCTTCAGCTCGCTCAGAAATAGCTATCAACAGTTTCATGAACAGCAGCAGCTCAAGCTTTCGCGACAACACGACGGGCTTGCTCTACTCTCACTACTCGGCATATTAACGGGCATAACCGCTGGCGCGATTATCGTTGCTTTCCGATACGCCTTAGAGCTAGGCACCATCTTCTTGCCTATGGACGGCAACTCCGACAATTTTGAGTCGCTAAACTGGCTAACTCGCCTAGCACTCTGCATTGGCGGTGCCGTTTTGCTGGGCTTAATTCTAAGCCTTATCGACAAAACTAAACGCGATGTAGGCATCAGTCATGTCTTAACTCGACTTGAATACCATCAGGGGCACCTACCGTTCAAACGAACAATATTACAGTTCGTCACCGCTTGCATTGCGCTAATCAGCGGTCAATCAATGGGTAAAGAGGGTCCGAGTGTTCACTTGGGCGCAAGTGGCGGAAGTGTTGTTGGGCGCTCTTTACGAATTCCGAATAATGGGCTACGAATCCTGGTCGGCGCAGGTGTGGCTGCGGCAATTGCTGCAGTATTCGACACGCCGCTAGCAGGCGTTATCTTTGCCATGGAAGTGGTACTGATGGAGTACACGGTGTTCGGATTCACCCCAATCATTTTAGCCGCGGTTAGCGCGACGGTCGTCACACGATTAACTTTAGGCGGAGCGACCATCATCAGTGTGCCCAGTATGCCGGTTAATACAGTGCTTGAGCTGCCGTTGGTTGCTTTGATGGGTTTACTGATCGGTATAGTTGCGGCTCTGTTCATACGCTTGAGCGGCAGTGTGGCGATCATCAGCAAAGATCAAACTGTATTCAATAGAATGCTGTTTGCGGGTGTTTTTACGGGCATTTTGGCAATTTGGCTACCACAGATTATGGGGCTGGGTTATGACACGATTGACGCCGTGTTACTCAGCGAATTCTCGCTCGGCTTAGCTCTAGCCATGTTGTTCGCAAAACTATTAGCCACTGCGGTTTCGGTCGGCGTGGGTATGCCAGCCGGATTAATCGGACCCAGTTTATTTATCGGTGCCAGCGCGGGAAGCTGCATTGGGCTTGCAGCTCAAACATTTTCAAGCAACTTTGCCGACGCAGGTTGGTATGCGGTGCTCGGCATGGCCGCAATGATGGCGGCTACCTTGCAAGCACCGCTTGCGGCATTAATCTACTTACTGGAACTCACCGCATCTCCCAGCATTGTATTACCCGGAATGCTAGCGGTCATCACAGCCAGTTTGATGGCACACAGCGCCTTTGGCCGACGCTCTATTTATCGCCACCTCTTGCAGGTTCACGGTATTGACTATCGCAACTCATCGTTATCCATGGCGTTGAGGCGAGTCGGCGTAGCCAGCGTTATGGATCGAAACTTCATACAAAAAGAACGTCTGATGAGCGTAAGCAGTTGTCGTGCGCTGTTAAACCAAGAACCAGGCTGGTTATTGGTGGTCGATAGAGACAACCCACTCAACACGGCAGTGCTGCCCGCAACCGACATTGCTCGACATCTCAATGAAGTCGATCAAGAACTCGAACCAGATCACGAACTGGACTTATTGCAGATTCCAGCTAAGCGACTTGATACACGCTCTATTGCGATCATCGCGACTCTACAAGAAGCGCATGAACTCATGCAAAGTGAAGACATTGAGGTGGTTTACATCGTTGGAGCGCACAATCACAATAAAACCAGAATCTATGGCGTTTTAACGCGACAAGATATTGAGCGAAGCTATCGTGTTTAATGAGCAAAACGAAGGAGAGTTAGGATGAATGAGCAATTAATGGCATTAGCGCAAATCGCCATTGCCATAGCAGGCTTCTCCGGCGTAGCGGTTGCTATTACTCGAGACAGCATCGCTATGACCTACTTTGATAAGGCAAACGTTTGGTTTATTTTCGTACACAGCGTGAATTGCTTCATATGCACTCAGGTCTACCTTGTTTTAAGCGTGGCCTATAGCCCGCAAAAGGCCTTAGCCATGTCTTTTCAAGTGTTGTCGGTTCTTGGAACCTTGGCGATTCTTGGCGCGCTCTTCTCGGTCTACAAAGTGTTTATATCAAACGCCTTAAGCTCTGCAATGTCTACAATCATTGGTAAACTAATTGTTCTACTGGCGGTAGGAACTGGCTTAGTCGCGAGCATATTCGCTATTTTGAACAGCGTCGGTACGATTAAGCCTGAGCCGAGTGTCTACATTGGATTGAACTCATTAGTCTTATTGCTCGCTCTACTGCACTTTGCCTACTTTATCTCAATTAGCTTGCAGCACGTCGTGCCTGACGCAAATGAATGATCGACGGTAGCTCACGGACGATTTCGACCGAGTCGGTCATGACTGTCTACCCAATCGCCCGCCAATACTGCTGACGCTAAGGAAAGCTCGCCAGCCAGCACGGTGCCTGCGCAGATTTCAGCGAGTTTTAGAGCTTTGTCTTGCCCGTAGCAATCCATTATTTCCAGGCACTCTCGTTGTGTTGCGAGACCGGTACCACCGCCGTAGCTGGCAACGATCACCGACGGTAAGGTGATCGACCAATACAAATC
>CAZOIG010000567.1:0-2035 GCA_964579235.1 uncultured Gammaproteobacteria bacterium | reverse complement strand
AGTTGCGTCCGCATAGTTGGCTTCGGGGATAACCGAAACGAACACCAGTACAATGAAGAAATACAATACGCCCGCTGCCATCACCGTGGCGATCAATGCGCGGGGCAGGGTGCGTCGGGGGTTCGAGGTTTCTCCTGCGGTCACCGCGACGGTCTCAAAACCGACATACGCGTAGATCAGCAATAAGGTCGTACTGCCGATTTCATTGGGTACAAACAGTGCCTCCGGAATTAGGGTGGCGGTGGTAACGTGCTGTAAGCCAAGTAATACCAACAGCAATAAGGGCACCACCTTTAGCACCGTAAATACCCCCATCGCTCTGACGCCGTCGCGAACACCTAAGACGTTTACCCATGCCAAGCCGATAGTTAAGGTGCTGATGATGATCCATCTAGCCTGATCGGTTGCTAAGCTCTCATCTAAGGTGCCAATGTAGACCGCCATTACATTGGCGTTCGCTGCAAATGCGGTCATACGGCTTAAGTAGATTGCCCAGCCCGTGCTGAACCCCACGAAAGGTCCAAATGCGTCACTGGCGTATAAAACCGGCCCACCTGTGTTTTTGTAATAGCTGGCGAGTTCCGCAAAAACCAAAACAACCGTTAAAAACAAGGCGCCGACCATCAAGAACAGCCATGGACTCAAAAAGCCAGCGCTTATCGCAACTTTTCCGGGTAGGGCAAAGATGCCGGCCCCAATCATTGAATTGAGGACTAAAAATGCGGCACCGAGCATGCCAATATTGCGTTTTAGGCTATTAGAGTTTTGCACAGATTTAAAAGCGTAATTTGCTTAGACTCGCAACCATACCACTCATTTGACCGCAAAGGGATACGGCCACCAAAGCGCAGCCTTTGCTGAACTGGCGCAGTTGAGCAGTTATACTTGCTTTGAACTAGGTAGATAGAGTTTGAACACCAAGCCGCTTATGGATTTCTTAATCATTGCACTATTTGGAATAGGCAGCTTTTTGGTTCATTACCTAATCTACCTTTATGTAAAGTTTAAAATGGACGAGGGCGTGGTTGTTCATTTATATAAAGATCGAGCACGGCAATTTCGACTGAGTATTGACCAGATTGCGTATCGTGGCGAATTAGACGTGCAACGCGCTGACTACATTTGTCGTAAGAGCAAGAAATTGGAACCTGTAGAGGATGCCCCCGACACCTGGCGGCTAGCCTACGCCATCAAGGCTTAGACCAAGTGCCAAGCCGATAAATCAAATACTATTTCATGGACACTTCTGTATTTTTGGCATTCTGCGCGAGCTTCTTTGTCATCTCATTAAGCCCCGGGCTGTGCATGACCTTGTCCTTATCGCTTGGTATCAGTATCGGTGTGCGCAGAACTCTGTGGATGATGCTGGGTGAATTAACTGGCGTTGCGTTAGTTGCCATTGCTGTACTCGCGGGCGCTGCAACGTTATTAGCAAGCGCGCCGGGCGCTTTTTCGCTGATCAAAGTACTTGGCGCTGCCTATCTCATTTACTGCGCTGTTCGGGCTTGGCGTGCCCCAGTGGCGTTGTCATTCGACGGTAGCGGGGGCCAACAAAGCAATGTTCAACTTATTTCTCAAGGCTTTGTGGCGTCTATCTCTAACCCAAAAGCTTGGATATTCTTTGCAGCGCTCCTACCGCCGTTCATAAACCCCGACCAAGCTATTGTTCCGCAGGCCGCCCTTTTGCTGACGGCAATGCTGTTAATCGAATTCACTTGTCTTTTAATTTACGCCTCGGGTGGCCGGGTTATGCGAGACTATTTGGCAAAAAGAGGTTTAGGGGAGTGGCTAAACCGGATCGCAGCGAGCTTGATGTTTGCAGTGGCGATATGGTTGTTGCTGAGTTAACGGGCTGTTTCCAGTGAGCTTAATGTATGCCATCGCTGCCGACTTAGTGCTCGTTGTTCATGTAGCACTGGTTGGCTTTGTGGTGATGGGGTTGGTGCTGGTTTATCTTGGGAAATTTTTTTCTTGGCGTTGGGTCAGAAACCCTTGGTTTAGACTCTTACATTGCGCAACGATTGTTGTTGTCGCG
>CAZOIG010000566.1:0-2417 GCA_964579235.1 uncultured Gammaproteobacteria bacterium | reverse complement strand
GATTTAACGACGTTGAGAGCGTTTATCTACTACGAGAATATGCTCCGTCGTATTCAAATGACTTTGCGTACGAAGTTGTTGAGGCTCGAGAGGACAGAACTAAAGCCCATCATTGGATAAGCGTTAGTAGCATGGCGTGCAGGGTAGGATTTTATCCATTTGGAATATATTTCTTTATTTTCCTGTTCGTTATCCTCAACGCTGTAGTGGTTTATCAAGTGGTGATATTACCCATTGCAAAGAAAAGCAAGCCTGATGCCAAATAGTAACAAGGACAGTCGCAGTTAGCTCGGCTTACCTAACATTCTTAAAAGCGTGTGTCCCAATAATATTGATAGGGAGATATTCCAAGTGAAAATTGAATCGGACGATTCTAATACTCTCTTGTTAGATTTTTACAAACCTTACGTTTTTTATAGCCTTAATTGCAAGTTGCCGAGTAAAGTTGAATACGTAAAGAAAAAGGGAATACCTGACGACGAATTTAAAATTTCTGGGTATGCGATTGAGCATAAACTTAGATTTTTTGGTAGAGAAAAAAAGCTGTTTGCTCTATTTGTTCGTAATGAGGAAGTCTATTTTCTGGCGGGACGGCAATGTTTCAATGTCACCAGCAACGAGGAAGTCATCTCGCGCCAACGTTTAGGTTTATTTAAATACAGACTTTATTTGACGTCAAAAAACGTCGATGTTGCCCTAGTCGAATTTTACGAGTACGCGAAAACTAATCCTGGAGATATGGATGCCAACTTTTTTGTTGATGTACTTCACTGGTTGAAGAACTCTAATACAAAAAAAGCGTTGAAAAACTACTGGAAAGATTGTCAACGGGGTGACGTTTCCCCCAGCAACTAATCAGTTACATCGGTGAGATCCGCCTAATCTCAAATGTCCTCGAACTGTTGATCAGATGTTCGAGTGTAAATAACCGTATGCTGAATGTTCTTTTGCCCCAAGAAATCTTGTACTCTTAAAAGCGTGTGTCCCAATAACGGTTGAATGATGCGGGGATGAGAACCGCAAGCTCGGTAGGAGTTGGTTTGGGGTATAAAGCCACAATCGCTCAAGAAGCAACGGCGACCTTTACGCTAAGAACAGGCGCGACTTGGACGGGTTGCGATAAATTTGTATGTTAGTAGGTTTTTGTTATGTACGCTGATTTGGAACATATTTTCGTATTACTCGTTGAAATATCGCTCTTCGTCTTAGGCTTTCTTACTATTAGTCTTGGTGTTTATCTAATGGTGTTTGTAGTGGCATAGTAAATCTGGCCGCCTAGTTAGAGGTGATATTATCACCTCATCAGTTATTAGGTGAGCAATGAAACGAAGAACAAGAAGAACTTTTAGCCCAGAATTTAGACTCGAATCGGCCCAATTAGTCGTCGACCAGAATTACTCAATCCGTGAAGCGGCGACAGCGGTCGGTGTTGGTCATTCGACGATGGATAAATGGGTGAGACAGCTGCGTGACGAGCGCGATGGGCATACCCCCAAAGCCACGGCGATGACGCCAGAGCAAAGACGAATTAAAAAGCTAGAGAAACGTATTCGAGACATTGAGGAGCAAAACGAAATACTAAAAAAGGCTACCGCTCTCTTGATGTCCGACTCACTGAACAATTAAGCCTAGTGAAGCAACTTCAAGGGAGCTACCCAGTTAGTCGTTTATGCAAGGCATTTGATGTGAGTCTGAGTACGTTTAAATATCGCCGCGCGGCAGCGCGGCGTATTGATCCGAAGAAAATAGCGTTACGAGCGATGGTCAAGCGAGCGCATACCTTGAGCAATGGCTCCGCCGGCGCACGCAGCATTGCTAAGATCGTTACAGGCTTTGGCGCACCCCTATCTCGTTATCGTGCAAGCCGCTTAATGGCGGAATTGGACCTGGTAAGTACTCAGCTGCCTAAGCACAAATATCGTAAAGCAAATCAAGCGCACGTCAGCATACCTAACGTGTTAGATCGTCAGTTTGCACCAAGCGCGCCCAACGAGGTCTGGTGTGGTGATGTTACGTATATCTGGGCGGGTAGTCGTTGGTTTTATCTTGCTGTTGTGCTGGACTTATATGCCAGAAAACCCGTTGGTTGGGTACTGTCGGCATCGCCCGATAGTAACCTAACCGCTAAAGCGTTAACGATGGCATATGAGCCTAGAGGCAAGCCAGAAGACTTACTCTTTCACTCAGATCAAGGTAGTCATTATACGAGCATCAAGTTCCGGCAATATCTATGGCGCTATCAGATAGAGCAAAGCCTGAGCCGACGAGGTAACTGCTGGGATAACGCTCCGATGGAGCGTTTCTTCAGAAGCCTAAAAGTAGAATGGGTGCCGCCTTGCGGTTATCGAACAATGAGCGAAGCGCATCAAATGATTGCTGAGTACATGACTGGCTACTACAGCCAGTTCCGTCCTCAT
>CAZOIG010000565.1:0-1869 GCA_964579235.1 uncultured Gammaproteobacteria bacterium | reverse complement strand
TTGGCTCAATCATATGAGAGTATCCGAGCAGGCAAATGACACCAATAAAAGGCGCATGAGATACAGTGCTCAAACGTCTAAATTCACCATGGGAGTAACAATGATTTTTAAACGATTATCGATTTCTGTATTGCTAGCGCTGCTGCTCACAGCATGCGGTGCGGGCGACAACGGGCAAACAGATCAAGCTGCCGCTAGCGGCGATACGGCTGCGCCAACCGACGCAACAAGCGATTCTGTAACTGACGCTCTTAATGCATGGTTCGAGGAAAAATACGAAGAGCAATTGATGCAGAGCCCAATATCTCTCACATTTGTAGGGCGCAAAGAGCGCTACGGTGAGATCGACGATATGACTGAAGCCGCCGAAGACGAGCAGCTTGAGTGGTTGGGTCAAACGGTTGCAGAACTAAAAGCTAATTTCGATCGTGAAGCGCTAAGCGCCGACGCGAAACTGTCGTATGACATGTGGATCTATCAATACGAATCTGCGCTAAAGTCAAAAGAGTTTCGTGGCAACAACTATGTTTTCACGCAGATGCAAGGGATTCACGCCTTCTTGCCTACTTTGCTACTGAGCTTCCACTCGGTTGCAACAACTGAAGACATGGATGCTTTTGTTTCACGCATCAGTGGCGTTGGCACGGCGATGACTCAATTGCTTGAGCGCGCAAAGCTCGCTGCCGAGAATGGCGTGCGCCCTCCTCGCTTTTCATATGAGATTGTAACGACCCAAGCCACCGACATCATTTCAGGTGCGCCGTTTGATGAGTCTGAAAACGATTCTTCTTTATGGGAAGGCACCAAGAAAAATATCGCAACCCTGCAAGAAGCCGGCACCATTGACGCTGAGCAAGCCGATGCATACTTAGAAGCCGCTCGTGTAGCCTTGGTAAACGATTTAGAGCCTGCGTATCAAGCCCTGCTTGATTTTCTGGCTGTAGACATTGCCAATACCAGCGAACAAGCTATGGGCGCCAGCAGCTTGCCGAATGGCGACGCTTTCTATGCTGACCGTCTGCGAGTGCAAACCACTACGCCAATGACCGCTGATGAGATTCATGAGCTCGGTTTAAGTGAGGTAGCTCGTCTGCGAGCTGAAATGGAAGCTCTGAAAGAACAAGACGGGTTTGCGGGTAGCTTGCAGGAATACTTTGAAAGTATTCGCAACGACACAGACAACGAAGAGTACTACTACCCTAATACTGACGAGGGTCGTCAAGGGTATATTGATGACGCAACGGCCGCGATCGAGAACATCAAAGCTCAGTTGCCCAACTACTTCGGTATCTTGCCCAAAGCAGACTTGGTGGTTAAACGTGTTGAGCCGTTCAGAGAACAAGCTGGTGCGCCACAGCATTACTTCCCGAGTACACCAGATGGGTCACGTCCTGGCGTTTACTACGCGCATTTGTCAGACATGACAGCCATGCCGAAAAACGAGCTCGAGGTGATTGCGTATCACGAGGGTTTGCCGGGTCACCACATGCAAATTGCAATTGCCAATGAGCTTACTGGCGTTCCAACATTCCGCACGCAGGCCCGAATCATTGCCTACTCCGAGGGTTGGGGCCTGTACAGTGAGAAGTTAGCTAAGGAAATGCCGGACACTTATGTAACACTTAATTCAGATTTCGGCCGTTTAGGTAGCGAAATTTGGCGTGCTATCCGTTTAGTGGTGGATAGTGGCATGCACTCTAAAGGTTGGACTGAAGACCAAGCGGTTGAGTATTTCTCGCAGAACTCGCCAGCGCCAATCGATACCATTCGCACTGAAATTCAGCGCTATTTGGTATGGCCTGGTCAAGCCACTGCTTACAAAGTGGGCATGATCTTCATTCAAGAGTTGCGCGCAAACGCTGAAAAAGA
>CAZOIG010000564.1:0-7664 GCA_964579235.1 uncultured Gammaproteobacteria bacterium | reverse complement strand
CGATGATCGGCTTCGGTAGTCGGCAACCATGCATCATGGGTATTAAAAATATATGGCAGCTCAGCACCATGGTAAGCCCCCATTTTTGCACCTAATTCACCATCTCGAACCATATTGAAATAGTAAACATAAGCATTTGAGTCATTTGCAGCGACTTGCGCTGCGAGCTTAAGCGTTGGACAAGCGAACTCGCTAGCCGTGAGCAAGCGATCGATTTTCTCTAACTCAGTAGACCCATCGTCTAGCAAAGCTAGAATCTTTTCGGCCGATCCTGCGTGTTGCGGGTTATCGACCAGCCACTGTTCGAGGGTTTGTTCTGGATCTAGATAAATCAGGTATTCATTGGTATTGGAACCAAGAATCACGTCTACATCGTTCAGTTCTTTGTTTTCGGCGACCTCAGCCAAAGCCATCGGCACTGCTAGATCGCCTACCGCTGGCCCAAAACCCACATCCGCGAAGGCCGTCTCGGCCTCAACAGCGAGCTGTTTTGCATCCAAGGCTCTAAGCTCATCTACGCTCGCTTTTGGGTTATTCAGAGTATTTTCGGCTAAGCGCTCGACTTGAAACGCCACATCATCACGATCGGGCATAGACAGAATCGACCAACCGCCACTTTGGATTACTGCTTGATCAAATAAACCATCAGCCAAAGGTGAGCCGAGCAATACCGCAATATTATCCGCACCGGCTGATTCACCGGCTAGGGTGACGCGATTCGGATCACCGCCAAAGTCTGCAATATTGTTTTGCACCCACTTGAGTGCTGCAATTTGATCGAGCAATGCAAAATTTGTGTGTTCGGATTCTGTGTGTGGGAAAAAGCCGAATACGCCTAAGCGGTAGGCGATAGTCACCACCACCATCCCGTTTTTGGCTAGATTGCGACCCACATAGTTTGGCTCATACGACCAACCCGCTTTATTACTGCCGCCGTGAATATAAACGTACACGGGCAGACTCCCAGCAGCCACATCGCTGCCGACTGATGCTTGCGCTTGGGCGGGCGCCCATACATTGAGGTACAAACAATCTTCTGAAAATTCTGGGCTAGGAAAAGTTGTGGGATCACCACCAAAGTCCTCAATCAAACTCTTGTACCACTTTACGATGCGGTCCTCTTGCATGCATGCGGGCGCGAATTGCTTGACCTCTAGCTGCTCACTATTAAGTTCAATCGGCTGTGGAGGCTGCCAGCGCAAGTCTTCGATCGGCGCTTTTGCAAAGGGAATACCCAAGAATTCATTGATGTTGTGCTCGGCCAGATAGTTGCCTCGATAAAGCGTGCCATCAACTGATGTCTGCGCCGTCGCGCCGGCGTACTGAGTAAAAGCGGCAAGCACTAAACCTGCGGTAATTACAGTGAGGTTTACAATTTTCCTAGTTGGCAATCCATTCGATGTAAATCGTGTACTCATACTTCAACTCCTTGTAAGCCTTTGGACCAACCGCATCAATCAGGATCAATACGCCAATCCAATTTATCTAATCGAGTTTGCGTGGCGATCTCAGCAGGCATATCCGCCATCGTCATTTCTGCCTGACACGCTACTTGACCGTCGGGTAAGTAAATCTTTCCCTCAGCCTTAGCGATACGGCTCTTTAATCTGATCAGCTTGCCCTCGGCCTTGATCTGAGTCCCGACTAGCACTGGCTGACGAAATTGAACCTGCATGTTAACCGTCATCATAAAACGATGGTGATCGCCCGCCATAATACAGCGTCCAACGACCTCATCTAAGATCGCGGTCAACACGCCGCCGTGGACAATCTCTGGATATCCCTCGCAATGCTCTGGAATGGTTACCGAGCTTACAACCAAGTCTTTCTGGTTATCGTGAAAAACCATATTGAGGCCCGCAGGATTGTCTCGACCGCAGACGAAACACATTCGGGCGTTTGGTTGCTTACGCATACTCGCTAGGTCGCTCAATAGTGCTCCCTCGCCTCGCCCAGCGCATCCACCAATGGATCTAAATGCGATTCAAAATTACGCCATTGATCCATACCAGTTGAATAGATCGGTTGTCTAACTTGTTCAGAACTTGGTGTTCGCACGGCTCGCTCGGTTTTATGAAACTCCACGCACGACTGTTCAAACGGTAGCTCTAAGTAGTCGAGCATGCGACGCACTTGCCCTTCTAGGTCAGCAATCACATCTTCGTGCTGCACCTTAAGAATTCGATTTGGTAATGCTGCCTGATAATGATCCATCAAGTCGACATACGCTTTGTAGTAGCGACCAATAGAGTTCAAGCCGTAGGTGAATTCTTGCCCCTCGGCGAATAATTGCTTGAACCCACTAAAACAACAAGCCATTGGGTGACGGCGCGCATCAATAATTTTGGCGTTGGGTAACATCAGCTGAATTAAGGCGATATGTCGAAAATTGTTCGGCATTTTATCCACAAAATGGGTACCACCTTGACGGTGAAAAGCGGTGTCCTTGATAAACGCTTCGCCGAAACTCGCGAATTTGTCGCTATCAAGGCTTTGCAAGATTCCAGGATAGGGTGTTTCGCTTTGTTGACGCTTTTTGCCGTTTAATCGGTGCGCCAAGCCAATCACATTCGCCAGCTCCATGGTGCCATCTATCTGTGAATGCGAAGCTAAGATTTGCTCGAGCAAGGTTGAACCTGCTCGGGGCAGACCAACCACAAATATCGGTGCGTTATCGCTGGCCCCAAAACCTTGTCGCTCTGCGAAAAACTCTTCTGTAAAGAGGGACTTTTGCAGCTCAAACTCTGCTTCGAAGCGCGCCGGGTCGTAGCGTGTTTGTTCCTTTTTAAGTGCGTTACCACGCTCATAGAACTCGAATGAATCGTCGTATTGCGCTCGATCCTCATAGGCCTTGCCTAATGCGAAACACATGTGAATGCGATCATTAAGATCGATTGCCTGTTCTGATTCGGCCTCTCGCATGTGTTCCAGCTCGGCGTCACTAAACCTATAGGTCTTAAGGTTTGCCAAACTCCAGAATGCATCGCCATAGTCAGCTTGTGTGGCGTAGGCTTTTTGGTAAGTAGCAATCGCCTCGTCAGTGCGTCCTACAGTTTTTAAAGCATGGCCTTTAGCGGTTAACACTGAAGGCAGTTTAGGGTTTTTGGTCAGTGCCGAATCATAGCTCTCCAAGGCTTTTTCAAACTCTCCTACAGCTTGAAACTCGTTTGCCAAGGCGATCTCGAACGCAATATTCTCGGGAGCCAATTCGTACAATATCTGAGCTTGCTCTAGAGCCTTTTGAAACTTTTGCCGCTTATGCAGCACTTGCACATATTCAAGCCGTGCGCGGTGAAAGCCAGGATGGAACTCCACGCAGCTTTCGAGTAGAAACTCGGCGTCATCGAGTATTTGCAATTGATTGCCGATCTCGGCCAATAAGCGCATTCCCTCAGGATGTTTTTTGTCTTTGCGTAAATACTGTCGACATAGCTGCTCTGCGAGAAACAATCTGTCCTCATGGATCAAGCTACTGGCGGTCAACAACTCTGGCGGTAGGCTCGATAATGCCTTGGCATTTTGCATAGCGAGCACCGCACCCTCGCGATCACCCTTGGCGTCTAGCAAATTAACTAAAGCGCCCCAGCTGCTAACTAGAGCGGGGTTCAATTTGATTGCGCGATTAAAGGCTTTAAAGGCTTCATCGTGGCGTTGTTGCGCCATCAGCAAAAGGCCATGCTCTTGGTAAGCGCGGCCATAATTAGAGTGGTTTTGGATTAGCTTTGCCAATGCATCAGACGCCGCGTCAGCTTTACCTTCTTGGCGCGCGATAACGGCGCTGTAGTACAAGGCTTCGCGATGTGCGGGCTGCGTATTGAGGATCTGCGATAAGCCCTGTTTAGCGCCAGCTAGGTCATTCAGCCGCAAGCGCTTCTTGGCTTCTCGTAGGGTCTCGTTAATCGCGTCTTTCGCTACTGTTTGCATAGTCTGTGGCAGGTAACTCTTTCGGTGAAACTTAACTCATTATTTACAGCCAAAGAGCATACAACACTTTGGCCAAAAAAAAGGGCGCCTCGTTTAAAAGGCGCCCTTCTTGTTAGGGATAAACCCTAACGATTCTTACAAACTGCTCTTTAGATTTCGATTAATCGAAGTCGTAAGAGAAGCGAACACCAATCGTACGAGGACGATTTGGAGTGTTCTTGATGATGTCATCTTCGTTACTGACAAACAGTACCGCCAACTCATCCGTCAAGTTCTCAACGAATAATGTCGCACTCCAATTATCACGAGCGTAACCAAGAGTCGCATCGATAGTTGTGTAACTAGGCTGCTCAAACAAAGCACCCACGTTTACAGAACTGATCGCGTCATCAGTGTATTGATAAGAAACCTGACCAAATGCTCGGCCGTTTGCTGTATCCCAATCATAGCGACCACGTAGCACGTATTGCAGCTCAGGCGCTAAGGCTAGCGTCGAGCCGACTGGTGCAATGCTCACAATGTTTGGTGGAACACGAGTGATTTCTGAATCGTTGTACGACACGTTCGCGAAGAAAGTGAAGTTCTCGTTAGGCTGATAAATCGAATCAATTTCAAGACCTTTGATTTCCGCATCAACCGCATTAGAGATAAACGCTAAGTTAGATACTGTGAAGTCCAAAGTTTGAATCTGAATGTTGTCCCACTCAATGAAGTACGCCGCACCATTAAAACGCAAGGCGCCGTCCATCAGATCAGTTTTCCAACCAATTTCAGTGTTCAACAATTCATCTGACTCGAAGAAATCAGGCACGAATGGGCCAACGCCAGGTACCTGACTTGCGCCACCATTACGGTTAAAACCACCCGCACGGAAACCTTCAGAGATCGTACCGTAGACCATCACGTCGTCACTGACTTGGTATTGCAAGTTGAACTTACCAATCGTGTCGCTGAAGTTAGTTGGGCTGGCTTCACCTAGGATCGTATCTACGTCTCGACCAAAGTTGCCATCAATGCCACGATTTGCGAAGTTTGAACTACCGCTCAAATCAAGATCAATGTCGTAATTACGCAAGCCAATCGAAGCCGTCAACTTGTCGGTAATGTCATACGACAACTCACCAAACAATGAGAACTCTTCTTTAGTTCGCGTAAAGTCATTAAAGAACGCGACGCCAGGACGGCGTGTGTTCGGGTTTGAGTTGGTCGCAGTTGGAATCGGAGCGTTTGGCGCAAAGCCAAGACCGATGGTTGCAGGATAGTTCCAATCACCGCGCTCAACTGTCACAACATCATCGTAAAAAGCACCGAAAATAGCTTGCCAGCGATTTTCTTCACTCGTTGCAAAGCGCAATTCGTGAGTCGTACGCTCTACTTCATAGGCTTGCTCTAAGAACAAAGCTGATGAACCGCAGCTGGCGTAACCAGGATACGAACAAATGTAGTAAGGGATAAATGGGCCGTTGTCAGCGTAACCAGAATAATCGGCTACCTCGTCAACAACACGATCCAAATATGAACCGGTGTACACCATATCCAAATTGGCCACTCGACCGCTTACAGTCCAAGACGTCATTTCAAATTCGTCATCGCTGTAATCTGGCGTGAAGTTAGCCGTATTGAAATCACCTAACTCTGGCGTGTAATCCCAAACACCTTCACGCGAAAGCTCTTGGTTGAACTGTGACAAAAGTACTTCCCAGTCTTCGTTTGGCGAGTACTTCAATGAAGCACGGAAACCAGCGTAAGTCGCTTCGTTAAAGTCATCACGAGCAAACTCACCGTTGAACGATGTTTCACGCGTTTCAGAAACAATTCCGAAAGCCGCCAATGTGGGGTTAGTTAGAGCAATCTGACGACTGGCTTCAACATTGTCGATGTAACCACCGTTTTTGGCGTTAAACATTGCCACACGAGCAGAAAGTTTATCGTCGATCAACGGAATGTTTACAAAACCTTCAACGGCGTTATCAGTGCCACCACCTTTAATGGTGCCGTACATCAAATCAAAACCTGCATCAAACTCATTGTGCTGAGGCTTGTTTGTGATCAAGCGAACTGTACCCGCTTGAGAACTCGCACCAAAAATGGTGCCTTGAGGTCCAGGCAACACTTCTACGCGCTGCATATCAGTCATGTAGGGGTCAATATTACGGCCCGCCAGAGTGATTGGCGCTTCGTCTAAGTACAATGCTACGTTGGGTTCAGTACCGATGGCACCTGAGATTTTGAAACCGCCTTTACCAGCGGATACACCACGGATAAAAATTTCGTTTCGACCTGGGCCACGTCCACCAGCAACAACACCTGCTAAGTTACGGATATAGTCTTCAAAACTATCAATACCCAAATCTTCAATGGCTGACTCGCCAATGGCTTGAATCGTTACTGGCACATCTTGAGCACTGGCACTTCGCTTGGTAGCGGTTACCACGATCTCCTCAATTTGCGCCGATGCGGTGCCGGTACCCGCAGCACTTAATGCTGCAGCAGCCGCGATCGCGTAACTGATTTTGCTTCGTTTAAACATAAAACTCTCCTGATTTTTTGGAACATTTCGTTAACTGAGAACACCCGCTAACGTTTTTCTTAGACGCTAAACCCCTCGTAAACACTGGTTTTCTGAGTCGCATGCTGACTCAAAATGCCACGCGAAAGAAAAGCGAAACTATGTCAAAAATTCGGTACGCGCATGCAAATGCCGCGCATTTGGATAAACGCACCTCTCCTGACCCTACTGAACTCTGCGTTGCAAATCAAGTTTTTACGCATATCCGTCCAATTTCTCGCAGGCTAAATCAAATAGACGTTGGAATAAGCACAGGGTGTCGCTTATGATTATTGGCATTATTGTTTCAGTTGGATGAAACTCGGCAACAAAGAATTGGCACCGAGCAAAATAAACCAAAGAACCCACAATGCCACCAAGTAATTTTGATTTAGACAGCTTTTCATTAAGTGGAAAAACAGCACTGATCACGGGTGGCAATAGTGGTTTAGGCCAAGCTTTCTCTGAAGGCTTGGCGGCAGCTGGTGCAAACATCCATGCCTGTAGCATTATGCCCGCTTCGGGCGAGACTCAAGCCATCGTTGAGGCGAAAGGTCGTCAATACCGCCGCCTTGAAATCGACATCACTGAAGATGGGGCGGTTGATCGCATCACGCAAGACTGCATTGAGCATTTTGGGTCAATTGATGTATTAATTAATTGCGCGGGCATTTCCTTGTTGGCCGACGTCAGGGATTTCGGTCGCGAACAATGGGATAGGATGATTCAAGTAAATCTGACCGCGGCATTTGAATTTAGCCATTGCGTGAGCCAACACATGATCGAGCGCGGCTCTGGAAAAATCATTAATATTTGCTCGCTTTTCTCTTTCTTAGGCGGCATCGGCTCACCGGCTTACGCGGCCAGTAAACACGGTATTGCTGGGCTAACCAAAGCCTACTGCGATGAGCTAGCCCAGTACAATATTCAGGTGAATGGCATCGCGCCTGGCTACTTCAGTACGGCGCTAACTCAAAACACATTCTCAGACCCTGAGAAAGCGCAAAGGGTCTTAGACCATATCCCAGCTGGTCGACTCGGCAATGTGGAGGATTTGATGGGCGCCGCTGTATTTCTAGCCAGCGACGCATCTAACTACGTCAACGGTCATGTGTTGACGGTCGACGGCGGCTACTTGGTTCGCTAAGACCAACTAAGGATTAGCCGTGAAAGACACCTACGTACTCGGCAT
>CAZOIG010000563.1:0-1995 GCA_964579235.1 uncultured Gammaproteobacteria bacterium | reverse complement strand
GTGTTTGATGAGTATGAGCTATCGCTTGAACTCAGCCAGCAAGACGTCCTCAAACACAAATTTTTGCCCGCCGACTTAGTACTGCTTAACTTCACCCTGCAATTTATAGAACTGCAAAAACGCGACGCATTAATCGGCGATATTTATACGGCTTTGCAACCAGGTGGGTATTTAGTGTTATCGGAAAAACTCAAATTCGAACAGCCTTTAGCCAATGACCTGCTGACCGAAATTCATCATCAATTTAAGTCTGACCAGGGATATAGTGATTTGGAAATCAGCCAAAAACGAGACGCCATTGACAATGTGCTGATTCCCGAAACGTTAGACGATCACGAACGAAGGCTGCGGGCTGCGGGCTTTAAGGTCGTCACACCGTGGTTACAAAATATGCAATTTGTCTCAATATTGGCGGTCAAATAAATGGACTTTGAAACGTTCTTCAACCGGTACGAATTCAAGGACTTTGAAAACGAGTTCAGACCGGCGATCGCGCGCCGTGCTGATCCTGCAAGGCATGGTGACCTCAAGAACTGGTTATCGATACTGGAAAAGTTGCCTAAAGTGAAAGCCGAACATCTAGCACTTGACGCCGACACAGTGAGCATTGGCCTAGCGTCTGAAATCAATGAATCGCAACGGCAGGCCGTAGAAGATAACCTTTTTGCCCTTGCACCTTGGCGAAAAGGTCCTTTCAATGTGTTCGGAACGTATATCGACACTGAGTGGCGGTCTGACTGGAAATGGCAACGCCTCGCGCCGCACATCGCGTCACTTGAAAACAAGAGCGTTCTCGATGTGGGTTGTGGATCGGGCTATCACTGCTGGCGAATGCTGGGCAGCGGCGCACGCTATGTTTTGGGTATAGACCCATCGATGCGCTTTCAAATACAGCATCAAGCTCTGCAACGCTTTGCCCAAGACTCTAGGTTTGACATGCTACCGCTCGGCATAGAGGACATCCCCAGTGGCTTGAGCGTGTTTGATAGCGTTTTTTCAATGGGCGTACTGTATCACCGCAAAGACCCTGCGCAGCATGTTCGTGAACTGTTTAACTTGCTGAAACCCGGTGGTCAACTCGTCCTCGAAACGCTTATTATTGATGACGAGACTGTTCCACACGGCCTATTCACGCCTGACGGGCGGTATGCGCAAATGCGCAACGTATGGAGCATTACCACCGTGGATAAAACGCTGTCTCTCATGCACGACGCCGGGTTTACGGACCCACGGTGCGTGGACATCAATGTAACGTCAGTGCAAGAGCAGCGACAAACACAGTGGATGAGCTTTCACTCTCTGCAACAGTTCTTGGACCCCAACGATACAAGCTTGACTGTGGAAGGCCACCCCGCGCCGACCCGTGGTTTGTTCATCGCTGAAAAACCGGAAAACGCCTAGCAATCGCGTCAAGCTACAAGCCAGCGCTCAGGACGGCGGATAAGAGCCTTCAGCCATAAAAAGCCCTTAGCCATAAAAAGCCTTTAGCCATAAAAAGCCCTCAGCTATAAAGAGCCCTCAGCCATTAAGAGCCCTCAGCCCAGAGAAACAGTGTAAACACAAAAAAAACGCTGCCAGCTTCTGACACTAAAGCCAGCAGCGGGCAGCGCTCAAACACATAAAGCCCTAGTTAGAGCTTTTGCTCGAGTCAGCTTGGTGAACTAATTCATCGTTTGAGTCTGAGGTTGCTGCTTAGTCTTCGTCTTAACGCCTTTGCTTTTTGTTCGACAAAAACCCTTGACGGTTCTTCCATCTTTGCGCTCATACGACTTGATCCAGCTGCAGGCAGAGTCGCTAAGGCATGCGGTCTCGGCCTGCCCTTTACAAGCCGAAGCCATGGCAGGAGCACTGATAGTCGCTCCCGCACCAATACCAGCCATCATTAGCAAGCTAAGCAGGCTACGTCTCATACTCAAGGGAGAACGCTCTGGATTGAATTGACCTAAGGAAAAGCCTGTCTTTAGTTGGGGTTTTAGTTGGGCTTTGAGTTTAGTT
>CAZOIG010000562.1:0-6847 GCA_964579235.1 uncultured Gammaproteobacteria bacterium | reverse complement strand
GGTCAAACAAGAAGCTTGGGCGCTCAATACGCTTAAGCGCGTTAATCTTAAAACGGTTGAAAACGCGCAGCGTAATTTCGCAGAATTGCTACTAGCGATACTCGCGCAGAGCGATACAAGCTTGGTGGCCAAAGAGGTTGAAATTGTTTCGAGTCAAACTCCGTTGAGTGAAGCCGGTAATGGCGCACAAGATTATCTGCACTACAACTCGCAAACGCTTGATCAGGTTTTAATTGGCATGTTGAAGTACTCCAACAATTTTGCCGCTAACCAATTGTTTCTTAGCCTGGGTATCAAGCCCAGTTCGTCGACAGGCGTGAGCTTCTTAAGTGCAGAGTCGCATGTCGAGCAATGGCTAAAATCGCGTTTTGGCTGGCAAGATTTTTCAATCGTTGAGGGCTCGGGCTTGTCGACCGACAACCGCGTAAGTGCTTCACAGCTAAATGACGTTTTAGCTGCTTTCTCCAATCACAGGGAGCTGCTTCCGCTCACTGATTACCCAGTGCACAAGGCCCGAGCTTTTGCCAAAACAGGCACCTTGTCGGGTGTTCGCAGCATGGCCGGTTATGTAGTGATCGGAGAGCAACGGTACCGGTTTAGCTACTCTTTCAATCGAGCGGTACCTTGGCGACATCGCGAGTCAACTCTTGATGCATTGGTCGCAGAGCTGGCGAGTATCGGCCAGACATTGGTTGACTCTTTCGATAGCGTGGAGCAGAAGTAATGCGTGGCCATCGACCCCAAGTGATCGAGCAAGATAAGGCGGTGACATGGCATAGTCTGAAGACGTTGCTGCCCTATTTGTTGGAATTTAGAGCACGAGTAGCGCTGGCCTTGCTCTGTTTGATCGGCGCTAAAGTTGCCAGCGTTGGCTTGCCCTTTATCCTTAAAAATATTGTCGATGGTCTGAATACACCTGATGTAACCACCAAGTTGGTGATGGTGCCGATCTTTTTGTTGATCGCATACGGTGTTGTGAGGCTGGCAAACGTGTTGTTTGGTGAGCTGCGCGATACATTGTTCGGCCGCGTCACCGAACGGGCTATGCGCAGAGTTGGGCACAAGGTCTTCCAGCATTTGCATTCGCTTGATTTAGCCTTTCACCTAAATCGGCGTACCGGCGGTGTTTCGCGAGACATCGAGCGTGGCGTGGCGGGTATTAGTTTTCTGCTGCGGTTTATGGTGTTTAACATCGTGCCAACCTTTATAGAGATTGGCATGATCGTGGTGCTGCTGTTTTGGCAATACTCTGGCTGGTTCGCATTGATTGTGATCGCGTCGGTGGTGATCTACGTGTGGTTTAGTGTTGTGGCAACCGAATGGCGGACGCAAACGATACGCGACATGAATAGCGCAGAAAGCCGTTCCAGTACTCGCTCGGTCGATAGCCTTTTGAATTTTGAAACGGTCAAATACTTTAATAATGAAGCGCATGAAGCCGAACTCTATGATGAAAACCTGGCTGAATGGGAAGCGGCGCGCCGACGCAACCGGCTAACGCTGTTTACCCTTAATGCTGGCCAGTCATTGATTATTGCAACTGGCGTTACGGCTGCGATGACCCTTGCAGCGTTTCGGGTTGCAAGTGGCGATATGACCATTGGCGACTTTGTGCTCACTAACGCGCTGATGATGCAGATTTTTGTGCCGCTTAATTTCTTAGGTTTTGTTTACCGAGAGATGAAAGGCTCGCTCGCCAATATCGATGCGATGTTCGAGTTGCTTGAGATTGAACCAAATGTCAAAGACTCACCTACAGCGCAAACCTTGCAGGCTGTTGAAGGTCGTGTCGAATTTGAGAATGTCGGCTTTCACTACGAGCCTGAAAGGCAGATATTAGACAGCGTAAGCTTTACGGTTAAGCCTAAGCAAAAAGTAGCGATTGTGGGCAGTAGCGGTAGCGGCAAGTCGACCATTATGAAGTTACTGTTTCGTTTTTATGATGTGACCTCAGGCGTGGTGCGTATTGATGGTCAAGACGTTAGAGATCTAACTCAAGCCAGCCTTAGACAGGCGATTAGTGTGGTACCTCAAGATACCGTTCTGTTTAATGCGAGCATCTGGGAGAACATCCATTACGGCAACGTTGCGGCCAGCGACGAGCAAGTCAAAGAAGCGATTTCGATGGCCTATTTGGATGAGTTCATTGAACAATTGCCAAACGGCTTGGAAACTCAGGTCGGTGAGCGAGGACTTAAGCTTTCAGGTGGAGAGAAACAACGAGTGGCAATCGCCCGCGCCTTACTCAAGCAACCCAAAGTTTTGGTGTTCGATGAGGCAACCTCGTCCTTAGACAGTGATGCAGAAAAGCGTATCTTGACCGCAATGGAGAGAGTCCGCGGCGAGTACACCAGCGTGGTGATTGCGCACAGGCTCTCAACCATCGTAGACGCGGATCGAATTCTTGTGCTGCGCGAAGGCCGAATTGTCGAAGATGGCACACACACAAGCCTGCTCAAGTTGAATGCTGAATACGCACATCTGTGGTCGCTACAAAACGGGTCTTGATCATCTGCGAGTCACTCATAATTTTGCGTTTACAAGCTCGATCTAAGCGCCTACCATCGACCCCCAGATTGTTTGAGTTGGCGTGTTAAGAGCCGATCTTATTGGCTTTGAATCGCTGCTCTTGCTGATCACAAATTCATATTCAAATAACCGCCAAGACCTTGGTCAGAATAGATAATGCTAGACAGAGCCCTTTATAAATTCGCTAAGCCAGCATTGTTCGCAATGGACGCCGAGCGAGCGCACGATATTACGCTCGCCAATTTAGCGACGATTTCGAACACACCCTTGGCTCTCAAAGCGATCACTGCGCTTTACGCCAGCAAAGTTGATTCCTTGCCGACCCAATGCATGGGCTTAGATTTCAAGCACCCAATTGGTTTAGCAGCAGGTTTAGATAAAGATGCGAAAGCCTTCAACGCCTTTTCTGCTTTGGGATTTAGCGGGGTGGAAATGGGCACGGTCACGCCAAAACCACAACCGGGTAATGATAAGCCGCGTATTTTTCGACTCCATGAGGATCAAGCTTTGATCAACCGATTGGGGTTTAATAGTGGCGGCCTTGATGAGTTTCTCGAAAATCTTGCTCACGCTGACGAAGCCACCAGAGCGCATACGGTTGCAGGCATTAATATTGGTAAGAATGCAGTGACATCAATCGATGACGCGCATTTTGACTACGTTGCGGCCCTACAAAGGGTTTACTCCAAGGCCGACTACATCACGGTTAATATTTCTTCTCCAAATACTAAATCCTTGCGAGAGCTGCAGAATGCAAATTATCTTGATGGGTTTTTACTGCACATCAAGCAGGCTCAAGAAAAATGCGCGAAAGTGCATAAATCCAAAGTTCCCATTGCGCTGAAAGTTGCGCCAGACTTGGAGTCAAACGAGATCGAAACTATCGCGGAGCTAGTCCTCTCGCACCGATTCGATGCGGTCATCGCCACCAATACCACATTAGCTAGACCCGATAGCTTGCGCTCTTCTAACGCTGGGGAGGTGGGTGGACTATCTGGTGCGCCGGTTCGCGAGAAGTCTACTGAGGTGATTGCCCAGTTTTATA
Source organism: uncultured Gammaproteobacteria bacterium (assembly GCA_964579235.1). Classification (GTDB taxonomy): domain Bacteria; phylum Pseudomonadota; class Gammaproteobacteria; order Arenicellales; family Arenicellaceae; genus Arenicella. The sequence continues at coordinate 3,273 of CAZOIG010000562.1, read as the reverse complement.
AACAGCTCAGAGGCAAGGCGCAGATTATTGGGGTTGGCGGTATTGCATCGGCGGATGACGCATGGGAAAAGCTGGTAGCAGGAGCCGACTATTTGCAGGTCTATTCTATGTTTATTTACCTCGGCCCGATTATGGTGCGCGATATCGTAAACGGCTTATCTGCAAAGGTTCAAGCTATGGGGTGCGCCTCGCTGTCAGAGGCTGTGGAGCAGGCAAGAGCCCAATAAAGGTTATCCAACATTTAGATTTGCATGGTGCAGCCGCAATGGCTAGACTGCGCGCAAGCCAACTGGACAGTCGCTGCTAAATACCGTTCTCCTGCAGAGGAGCATGCGGTTTGGGAGAGGAAAGTCCGGGCTCCAAAGGGCAGGGTGCCAGATAACGTCTGGGCGGCGAAAGCCGACGGCCAGTGCAACAGAAAATAAACCGCTCATCAGTTCACTGATTGAGTAAGGGTGAAATGGTGCGGTAAGAGCGCACCGCGCACTTGGTAACAAGTGTGGCATGGTAAACCCCACTCGGAGCAAAACCAAATAGGTGCCCTAAAGGCGCGGCCCGCGCTGGGCACGGGTAGGTTGCTTGAGGCTTGCAGCGATGTAAGCCCTAGATGAATGACTGTCCACGACAGAACCCGGCTTATAGGTTGGCTGCTCTATTCGTTAACGGTCGGATCAAACTATCTCCCAGAGAGTGGTGATTCGGCCGTTAAACGAAGGCGTTTAAACCGGTCTGCAGGCAGATGCAGCGCTGTTCATGTTTTGTGGCGTGAATTCAGGTAAAAACGCGAAAATGTGGCTAGATTGCGTAGAAAACTAATAATTAATTATTGGGTAAGCACCGTAAACTGCTTGGTTTTAGGCAAAAACACGGGTTTTTGCGCTAAGGACGGCTCAATGCTATCTAATTAGTCGTAATAAAATTAGATTTTTGCGCTTTAAAGTTAAAGTAACACTTTAACAATGTGTCTCAAAGCTAGCGCCAAAAGTGCGCTAAGCTACTGAAAAATAAACAACTTTCTTTAATCATTAACGCTTGACACCCCATCTCAGCTGATGGATAGTGGCGAAATGTGGTGAATTGTGGGTTTTTGTGTTCATTTGGAGCCAAAACCTAACGGTTATGCCACTAGAAATCAGCCAAAGTGTCGAATACGCGCGAAAACAATAAGAAATAGTTGTGATCAGAGGAACCAGTCAGCTCAACATGGATGCAAAGGGTCGCTTAGCGATACCTACTAAGCATCGTGACGGCCTCATTAAAGAGTGTGGTGGCCGCATGGTGGTTACTGTTTCGACGAATGATCGCTGCTTGTGGCTTTATAAGCTCAACACTTGGGAAGGGGTGGAGCAAAAAATAATCGATCTCCCAACGCTCAATGCTCACACTCGACGCGTGAAGCAAATGCTGATCGGAGCCGCTGACGACGTCGAAATGGACGGCAGCGGACGAATCTTGCTGCCGAGCAGCTTGCGAGAGTTCGCTCAACTGCAAAAGCAAGTGGTGCTGGTTGGACAAGGTGATAAGTTCGAAATCTGGGATGCGGCTAAATGGGCTGCGCATCAGGAGTCGTTTTTATCGGCCGATATAGATGAGTCCGACGTACCACCAGAATTAGCATCTCTGTCGTTTTAGCCCTATGAACGCTCAAGTTGATCATATTCCGGTCTTGTTACGAGAGGCGGTTGACGCCTTGCAGTTGGATTCTGCAGGCATTTATGTAGACGCGACTTTTGGTCGCGGCGGACACAGCTCGCAAATCTTAAGCGAGTTGGGCAAAGACGCTACCCTCTACGCATTAGACCGTGATTTAGATGCGATAGAAGTAGCGCGCGAGCGTTACAGCGACGATGCCCGCGTCAAAATCTTTCATTCGCCGTTTGATCAAATGCGCTCTGTGGTTGGTCAAGACGGTTGCGTAAACGGAATTTTGATGGATTTGGGCGTGTCATCGCCTCAGTTAGACCGTGCTGAGCGTGGCTTCAGCTTTATGCGCGACGGTGAGTTGGATATGCGCATGGACAGCTCAGTGGGTGAAACCGCTGCACAATGGCTAGCGCGTGTTGAAGAGGCTGACTTGGTGCAGGTGTTGTTCGAATTGGGTGAGGAGAAGTTCGCGCGGCGCATTGCCAGAGCTATTGTTGAGTATCGGCTTGAGAATCAACTTACTACAACACTGCAGCTCGCTGAGTTGGTTGCCTCGGCAACCCCTAAAATCGACAAAAACAAACATCCTGCAACGCGGACGTTTCAAGCGATCCGATTGCGGATTAACGAAGAGCTCATCCAATTGAATGCCGCCTTGCCCGAAGCTGTACGCCTTTTGGCTCCGGCGGGTCGACTGGTTGTGATCAGTTTTCACTCCTTGGAAGATCGAATCGTTAAGCGCTTTCTTAGAGCGTATTCGAAGCCTAAGCTGCCGCCTAAAAACGTGCCTACAATTGATCTAGATTACTCTACCCCCCTTACTTTGGTCGGCAAGGCTACCAAGCCTAGTCAGGCCGAAGTGCGCGCTAACCCAAGATCTCGTAGCTCGGTGCTGCGGGTGGCTGAGCGCACCGACATGCACGCTGACCGTATGGGGCTGTGGGAGGGTGCTGATGCACGCTAACTCAGTCTATTTCCTAGCGGCGCTGCTCTTCTTTACCGCTATTTCGGTGGTCAAGGTGCGGCATGAGCACCGTCTGGCTTACACAGACCTGCAAGCGCAGAAGCGCCAGCACGATGTTCTGGTGGACGAGTGGGGTCAACTGCTAACGGAAGAAAACACATTTGCATTTCCTCATCGCATCGAAAAAGAGGCGCGCTCACAACTCTCGATGAAAAAACCCGATGCTGACGATATTGTTTACTTGGATCTCGATAATCCAATAATGATCGAACAGGCAGAAGTAGACAGCGCCGAGCTGGCCCTACAGGAGGCTCAGCGATGATCTTCGGCCGGTCTAAAGACACTGCAGCAAAGGGTGGACGAGGCGCGCGCGCAAAAGCTCGCGTTGCTCGTTCTGCGCCAAAAAAAGACAAAAAGGTTAATGTATCGGCTAGTTTGAGCGATGTCGCCATTCCGGTATCAACATGGCGCTACAAAGTTATCGGCGTCTTCTTTTTCTGTAGCTTCGCAGGCCTAATGGTGCGTGCGGTGTATTTGCAGGTGATCGACACAGAGTATTTGCAGGAGCAGGGCAATGCACGCTTCTTGCGGGTGCAGAAGGAGCTGCCGACGCGTGGCATGGTTGTGGATCGAAATGGTCAACCTTTAGCGATCAGTACGCCAGT
>CAZOIG010000561.1:0-2537 GCA_964579235.1 uncultured Gammaproteobacteria bacterium | reverse complement strand
GACGAAATGAACATCGTGCAAGATGGCGATATTCTGGTTACGGATATGACAGATCCAGACTGGGAGCCCGTGATGAAGCGCGCCTCAGCTATTGTCACCAATCGAGGCGGCAGAACCTGCCATGCCGCGATCATCGCACGCGAACTCGGCATTGCGGCCATTGTGGGCTGTGGCGACGCCACTGAGCGCTTAGATACCGGCATGGATGTCACCGTATCGTGTGCCGAGGGCGACACAGGCTTCATTTACGACGGTTTGCTGGATTTTGAACGCCAAGTCACCGAAATGGACAAGATGCCTGACATTCCGTTCAAAATCATGCAGAACGTCGGTAATCCTGATCGCGCATTCACGTTTGCGCAATTACCGCATGAAGGCATTGGTCTAGCGCGTTTGGAGTTTATTATTAACCGCATGATCGGCATTCACCCTAAAGCGCTGATCGAATACGATCGCCAAAGTACGGATGTAAAAGCCATTATCGACGAGTATTGTGCTGGCTACCCCTCACCTACTGAGTTTTTTGTGCAAAAGCTGGCTGAGGGTATCGCAACTTTGGGCGCGGCGTTTAGCCCGAAACGAGTAATTGTACGCCTTTCGGACTTCAAATCGAACGAATACGCTCATATGGTGGGCGGTCACGACTACGAACCAGATGAAGAAAACCCGATGCTCGGTTTTCGCGGTGCGTCGCGCTATATCGCACCGTCGATGCGTGATTGCTTTGAATTAGAGTGTCGCGCCGTACGTTACGTTCGCGATGTGATGGGGTTAACTAACGTCGAAATTATGATCCCGTTCGTGCGCACCACCGGTGAAGCCGCTGAAGTGATCAAATTATTGGCTGAGAACGGCCTCAAACGCGGTGAGAACGGCTTAAAAGTCATAATGATGTGTGAGCTACCAGCCAATGCGTTGTTGGCTGAAGAGTTCTTAGAGCACTTTGATGGCTTTTCGATAGGCTCGAACGACATGACTCAGCTAACTTTAGGGCTAGATCGCGATTCAGGCATCGTTTCGCACCTGTTTGATGAGCGCAACCCAGCGGTTCTAAAAATGCTGTCTATGGCAATTGAGGCGTGTAATAAGGCGGGTAAATACGTAGGAATCTGCGGGCAAGGCCCCTCTGACCACCCAGAACTCGCCGAGTGGCTGTTCAAACAAGGTATTGATTCGGTGTCGCTAAACCCAGACTCGGTGATCGAAACCTGGGAACGCCTCTCATTACTGGATAGTTAGGTCGGGCGCTTTTACCACTTAAATCGGCAATCAGCTGTCACGCTGTTTGCCGATAGTCTTGCCGAGTTTCGCCATTTCGCGACGAACGACTTTAGGATCAGCTGTGAGTGGACGAATGATTTCGACTCGGTCGCCCTCTTCCAACAAATAGTCGTGGTCGATTTTTTGCGCGTAGATTGCCAGTTCCAGATCATCAACGGTTTTACCGCTGAGACTCGGAATCTCGCTTAAGAAACCAGAAAGTTCCACTAACTCGGCTGCATTGGTGCCGCGCGCCACCTCAGCAGAATGTATCCATTGCTGCTGCTTCTCAGCGTAAACCACTGACACTGTTACTTGATGTCGCATAGTCTTACTCCCTCAACCGTATAAAGCTTGCGCGCGTTTCTCGAAAGCCAGTATTTGGCCGCGCACTAACTGCTCAAAGACTTTGCCGACCAAACGACGCGTCAGCAAGTTTTTAAACTCAAACTGCATAGACAAGCTGACCTTACAGGCGTCGTCTCCTAACTCGCTGAAGCGCCACTGACCTTCTAAGTGAGAAAATGGCCCAGTAACCAATTGCATCTCAACTGACTCTGCATCACGGTTAACGTTACGCGTGGTGAACTCGAGCGCGAGTCGCTTAAACGAAATGTCTAAGCTCGCAAGACTAACCTGCGCACCACTTTCTAGCTCCTCAGTGTATTCCTGAGAAGCACCAGTGCACCAATCCAGAAACTCGGGATACGCCTCAACGTCGGTCACAATTGCGTAGATGTTCGCCGCACTGAACGGCAGTATGGATGATTTCTCAACGTGCATAGAGGTTACAAAGCTCGATAAGGATGGCGAACTCTACCCACAATCTCTTGGTAGTTCAATGTATTTACTGTGAACGCGTTGAGCTGAAGTATGGATCCAAGAGCGAGCCGTTATTATACCGGTACAAATAACACCACGACCAGAGTTATGGCTAAGAACACGGGCGATGAATAACGTGCGCACACGCGCCAGAGCATAAATGAAATACCAGCTCGAACCTGAAGCGCCTCTAAGGCGTGCTCTTTTTCCACCAACCATCCTGTAAAGAGCGCTATAAGCAAGGCAGTTAAAGGCATTAGTACATGCGTCGAGACAATGTTAAACACGTCAAAATAGCCACCCAAACGCTCTATTCCAAAGTAGTAAAAGCCGAAATTCATGTCACTGAATGAAAGCACTGGCAGCAAGCCTAAAGACCACACCACAACCCCAATCAACCACGCCGCTTGGCGGCGATTCATGGAGTAACGCTCATTCAGCCACGCCATGGCGGG
>CAZOIG010000560.1:0-2067 GCA_964579235.1 uncultured Gammaproteobacteria bacterium | reverse complement strand
CAGTTGATCGGTGTATCGCCAATGCGTGGTCGCTTTTCGTTGGTTTAACAATCCCGTTGCTGCCAGAACAAATACACCAGAGCAAATTGAAGCGATCCTAGCGCCAGTCTGATGCGCGGTTTGAAGCGCAGAGACTAAATCACTTGGCACCGATGCGTCTGGGCTTCTCCAGCCCGGTATGATGATTAGATCGGCATATTTGAGTTCATCGAGTCCGTGGCTGGTTTTTACCGTGACTCCGCCAAGACCTTGAATCTCGCCAGCTTCTGCAGCGACGATGCGTGTTTCGTACCACTGTTCAAACTCCGGTCTGGGCAATGCGAACGCTTCGACCGCAATACCGAATTCAAAGGTACACAGACCATTGTAGGCAAGGATGCAGACTGTCGGTTGGCGTTTTGGGCTCATATTGGCAAAATTTGACTTTATAATGTCAATATTGACAGTAGCGCACTATTTCCTGCTGTGCAAAGATATTTGCACAGTCACCTTAATGGAGAAACCCTATGTCCAAATTGCCCAGCGCTGTTGCTGTAACCCCCGCAGCTCCCAGCGACCAAGCCTTAAAACACTTTGAGGCCCGCCTCTCGTTTGAGGCCGATTGTTGGGATACGCATGAGGCTTTATCAAAAGGCGCCGACGATTTTGTGCTGCTCGACGTGCGTGGCCCCGACCTCTATGCCGAGGGTCATGTGCCAGGAGCAATACATTTTCCACATGGCAAGATCACCAAAATGAAGATGCGCCATTGGCCTGAAGACACACTCTTCGTGGTTTATTGTGCGGGCCCGCATTGCAACGGAGCCAACAAAGCCGCAGTTCGGCTGGCAAGACTGGGTAGACCTGTAAAAGAGATGATTGGTGGCGTTACAGGGTGGCTTGATGAGGGGTTTAAGCTCGCTAAGGGTGAGCATCCTTCGAGTGTTCAGGAGGTAGAAAAAGAGTCTTAGCGGCACATAATCGACCGTTTGCGGTTTAGTCGGCTACTGCGCTCGATGCCCAAATTGGTAAGCAGTGATAGAGGCAGATATAGCGGGTGAAAGTAGCTTTGTGCGCCGAAATGAGCCTAAAACACTCGCTCGATTTATTCCTATTAGTTGCCTGGATTCGCTTGTCTAGTGTCAGCTTGTCCTATAAGGGTTTGAATTCATTAAGCTTTTTTAAACAAAGGGGGTAGGAATGTCTAAGCAAAAAAAGAGTAACGCAGCTGATATCAGTTTTTCAAAAACCGCGAAAGAGGGTGATCTAAGCGCACGTAGACAAGCAATTAAGTTGATGATGGCGACAGGCGGTGTGGTCACCGCAGCGGCCACCAGCGATAAGTGGTTGAAACCCGTTGTGAACAGCGTGGTATTGCCAGCGCATGCTCAAACAAGTGTTTTCTCGCCAATTGGTAATTTTAGCAGCCTGATTTCAAGCCCGAGAGGATTCGCCAAGCGCAATAGAGTACTTGATTTATTGGTTCCCAACGCAGTTGCGCAGACTACAGAAGAGGGCATATCCTGCGGGCCTGATTGTGGTTTTTCGCTGCTCGGCACTTTTAGTGAGACGGAAGCCGCCCTTTTTAATGACACAGAAAATTTTGGCAGAGGAGATTTTGGAGGAGAATGTTTCACGTTAACGATTAACACACCAAGTAATGGTGATGCTCCTGTGATTACTGATTCCTATTTCTATCAAAGTTCTAGCGGCAATGCTGATTCCTTGGAGTTTACATTTAATTCGGGAAGGTTCAACCAAGCAACCGGCAACTGGGAGATCCCCTACGAATTCTCACGTCGCACTGGAGCAACAGGCGCAGGCACTGTGATCCTTGCACCCGGTGGAGAGGGCCTCCCTGGTTCATGTAGTGACGGGTGATTCCACGTGTAGTGAAAGGGTTATAGTGATGTCGAGGCTGAATGCGTTTTTGCCCTGATCATCGCTTACGTATAGTCGATTGCTACGTGGACTCACTCAACTCTTGAACGAGCTCTTCTTTTAGATCCCAGTGCAGTGCTTCGAAGCCACTTTTTTCAAGTGCCGAGGTGCAGCTCACTTTAAAGATGTATCGTAGATCTTCGATTT
>CAZOIG010000559.1:0-5078 GCA_964579235.1 uncultured Gammaproteobacteria bacterium | reverse complement strand
TGGGATCAATACGGTGGCGAGTTGATGCGCCTAAAAGATCGCCATAGTCGCGAATTTTGCTACGGACCAACCAGTGAAGAAGTTATTACTGCTTTAATCGCTAACGAGATTCGCAGCTATAAACAGCTACCTGCAAATTTTTATCAAATTCAAAACAAGTTTAGAGACGAACGTCGCCCACGCTTCGGGGTGATGCGCGCACGAGAATTTCTGATGAAAGATGGTTACTCCTTTCATCTGGACGACGACAGTTTGCAAAACGAATACCAAGCTATGTTCACCGCTTACTGCAAAGTATTCGATCGAATCGGTCTGCAGTATCGCCCTGTCGAAGCCGACACCGGCTCAATCGGCGGCAATAGTTCGCATGAATTTCAAGTGCTCGCTGATTCCGGTGAAGACGCGATCGCGGTGTGCGACAAACACAATTATGCAGCGAATGTTGAACTGGCAGAAGCATTGCAGGTAGGCGGCGAGAGAGCTGCGGCGAGCGAAGAACTGCGCAGAGTAGATACACCTGGGCAGCACACCATTGCCGCTATCGTCGATTTCTTGGATGTACCAATTGAGCGCACCATCAAAACCTTAGTCGTCAAAGGTACGGACCAGCCAGTAGTTGCGTTGGTACTGCGTGGCGATCATGAGCTAAATGAACTGAAAGCAGAAAAACACCCATTAGTGGCTTCACCGCTTGAGTGGGCAGATGAAGAAGCTGTTAAGAGTGCTGTGGGGTGTGCACCAGGTTCGATTGGAGTCGTCGATCTAAATGTGCCAGTTATCGCTGACCGTTCAGCAATTAATCTCAGTGACTTCGTCTGCGGAGCCAATCAAGACGATGTACACATTCAAGGCGTGAACTGGGGCAGAGATTGTCCAGAACCTGAGGTGTTTGATTTACGCACCGTGGTTGATGGAGACATCTGCGCGCGAGCTGATTCAGCAAGCGACGAGGATCGGCTGACGATCACACGAGGAATCGAAGTTGGCCATATTTTCCAACTCGGCACCAAGTATTCTGAACCGCTGAATGCGACCTGCCTGGATGCAAATGGAAAAGCAGTGACTATGACTATGGGCACGTATGGCATCGGTATCTCTCGAATCGTGGCTGCAGCGATTGAACAAAGCAACGACGAGAATGGCATTATCTGGCCGCAAGCTATCGCTCCTTTCGAAGCGGTTATCACGACGATTGGATACGCGAAGTCTGAAAAAGTGAAACTAGCTGCGGATACTCTATACCAAGATTTGCTAGCAGCGGGAGTCGATGTATTACTAGATGACCGTAAAGAGCGTCCTGGGATCATGTTTGCTGATTCCGATCTTATCGGCATTCCGCATCGCATCGTGATAGGTGAGAAAAGCCTTGAACGCGGTGAAATTGAATACAAGAACAGGCGTGCTGAAAGCAGTGAAGCACTGGCCGCGGACCAAGCCAGCACTAAGCTTTTAGAGTTGATACGCGCTTAGCGTCGGCGATTGAGCATTAAGGTCATGAATACATCTGCGAATTATCAACGGCGGCTAGGCACGCGCAAAGCATTCAGCCAAGCGACGAATCGTCTTTGCGGCATTGCGCTAAGTATGCTGTTGACGATAGGTGGTCTTACTCCCGCGATGGCTAACTCAGCCGTGAGTTCCCTATCTAGCTCAATGGCGAGCTCAATGGCGAGCTCAATGACAAATGCAGCAATGGCTAACTCAGCCGAAGCGGTGAGGTCAGAGTCACCTCGCCAACTTCATCAGCGCGCCCTCCGCGAAGCCGCTCGTGGGAGCGGTTCAAAGATTAACGTTCAAGACTTGGTGTGGCTGGCGGCAATGTCGGAACGTCTCGAAAAACGAATATCGGACCCAATTTATCGGGTACGCTTATTGCGCATGGTGCTCGATGAATCTCGCGCTGTAGGCCTCGACCCACAATTAGTGCTGGCCGTAATTGATGTGGAAAGTAGTTTTAAAGAAGACGCTCTATCAAAATCTGGAGCTATGGGTTTAACGCAGGTGATGCCATTCTGGCTCGATGTTTACAATCGCCCAGAGGTTGACCTTTTCGACCCCCTAACCAGCTTACGATTTGGCAGCAACATCCTACGCCACTACATCGATCGTTATGACAATGTTCGCAACGCGCTAGCGGCTTACAATGGCTCCTTGGGTTTAAGCACTTACCCAGATTTGGTATTTGCTCGTTATCGTAAAAACTGGCAATACAGCCTAAATCCAAACAACCCGCTCAGCTTGGCTGCCAACACTGGACCAGTTATCAGTGAGACAGTTAACCAAGACAACTTAGGCGTGCTGCAACTACCTGAGAGCCAAATCGCCCTAACAAAAAGACCTGCTCCTACCGTAATCGAACGAGCCGCAGTGCCTTTGGCGTTCAACGACAATAGCGTCTTAAACACCTCATTCTATGACGCGCAAGATTTTTATAAGGCTGAAAACGGCGAGTAAAGGTATTTCTCCCCGCTAGTTGCCCGTATCAGGGCTGTCGCTGTGCGCACCACGCTCATGCAGTACCGCAACCACTTCCGCACCAATCAGCGCGACTAACCAAGACACATAAATCCAAATCAGGAAAATTGGCAGCGTTGACAGCGCGCCATACACAACCTCATAGTTTGCGAAGTTGGCAATGTAGGTGGTGAACGCGGCTTTGGCCATCGAAAATAGAATTGACGCCAGCACTGCTCCGAGCGCTGCATGCTTCACCTTCACTTGCGCGTTGGGCATGATGAGGTACAGCAAGAGGAATGCGAAAGACTCCAGCACAAAGGGTAGAACACTGAACAGCACCGAGCGAAAACCCGCCAAGAAGTTCACATCTTGGAGAATTTGTATCGATAAAAGATAAGTGGAAACCGTTAAGCTCGCGCCCATTAGCAATGGCCCTAGCGTAATCAGCGCCCAATAAATAGTGAGTTTTGAGACAATCGTTCGACCGCGTTCCACGCGCCAAATATCGTTAAATGACGCTTCGATATTGAACAGCAACAGCAATGCGGTGAGCAAAAAGAACAACAACCCAACTACACTAAGCTTACCCGCTTGGCCCGCAAACTGCTCTAGGTACAGTTTGAGCTCATCGCCTGCAGTGGGCGCTAAGAACTTATAGATAAAGGTTTCAACTTGAGCGCCCATCTGCTCAAACGAGGCAAACATCGAAAAAACCGCCAAGGCAATCGCCATCATCGGAGCGAGCGCCAATAGACTGCTGAAAGACAATGCAGCGGCATGACGAGTCAGTCGATCTGTTTCAAAGCGCTTAGCCACGTCTCGTGGCAACTCAAGTGCTTGTTTCGCTAAGTTCTGTAGGGAATTATCAGTTAACATAAAGCCTTAGTTTTAATCCTTTTCCACGCAAGCGAATCAAACGCTTGGCAGAACATAAATACAACATGAGAGTGCCCCATGGCGTTAACACTGTACCACAATCCAAGATGCTCTAAGTCGCGGCAAACACTGGAATTACTTAAGGAACAAGAGCTTGAGTTCACAACCATCGAGTACTTGTTACACCCACCAGAGCCAGCGGAAATTCAAAGAGTACTTCGCCTCTTAGGTCTGCAAGCACGGGAGTTGATGCGCAAAGGCCAAAGCGAGTACAAAGATCTCGGTCTGGATGATAAAGACCTTAGCGAGACTGAGCTAATCGCCGCAATGCACAAACACCCAATCTTGATTGAGCGCCCTATTTTGGTGTCCAACCAGGCCGCAAGAATAGGCCGACCACCTGAATCCGTATTAGAAATCTTAGACTAAGGTAGGCTCGCAACGAGACTGGCAACGTCGCTCTGAAAACAGACCCAATATGAAAATTTTAATCATTTATGACAGCCGCTTAGGAGCGGTAGAAAAAATGGCTCGTTTAATCGCGCGCGGTGTCGCCAGCATCGAAGGTTGCGAAGCTGTTATTCGGCGCGTCCCCGATTCTAACAACGAGTCACTGGCAGAGAGTGGCGACCCGTTTGCCACCCTTGACGACCTTGCCGCATGCGATGGGCTAATCATGGGCAGCCCTACGCGTTTTGGCAATATGTCGCATAGGCTCAAAGCGTTCTTAGATTCGACCTCGTCACTGTGGATGTCGGGCGCTTTAGTTGATAAGCCGGCTGCAGTCTTTACTTCAAGCTCGTCGATGCACGGTGGCCAAGAATCTACCCTGTTGTCGATGCATATTCCTTTATTGCACCACGGCATGCTGATTGTAGGCTTGCCCTTTACTCTGGATGCGGTCAAAAAGACCACCAGCGGCGGCACTCCCTACGGCGCTAGCCATGTTGCCGGGCCTCAAAACACCAACGAGTTTAGTGAAGAAGAAAAAACGCTCTGCAAAGCATTAGGTGCTCGCGTAGCGCAGATCGCAAAGACGCAAAGCAAATGATTTTGGCAAGAGCCCTCAGCTGGAATGAGCCCTCGGCTGAAATGAGCCTTCAGCCAAAATGAGCCTTCAGCCAATATAAGCCTTCAGCCAATATAAACCTTCAACTGAAATGAGCCTTCAAGAACGGAATAGTAATTTTGCGCTGTTCTCGCAGCGCCAATTTATCCAAGGTCTCAACGGCCTCAAACAAGGCGTGCTTATCACGCGAGAAATGCGTCATCATATAATCGAGAACACGTTCCGAAACGGTCAAGCCCGCGCCCTGAAAACGCAAGCTCAACGCAATGCGCGTGTGCTCATCATCAAGCTCAGTTAAAGAGTAAAGTAAACCTGCGCTCAATCGGCTAGCAACATCTTTTAGCTCCCATTGGGTAGCTTCAATGCCTCGAGCACTCGCAGCCACAAAGACGCCCCCAGATTGCCGCACGCGCTCGATTAAGCTAAACAATGCCACCTCATCATCCCTATCGCCCTGTAGAGCGTCCACATTATCGAGCAGAGTGAGTTGCTTAGGACTGAAGTCTTGTAGCAATTCCGCGTAACCTTTTACTCGTAGGCAATCTAAATATTGGCACTCACTGCTTGAGTAGCCTAGGTCCTTGGCGTTGAGAATGGCGTAAAGCAAATGGGTTTTACCCGTACCGCGAGCGCCAATCAATGTAACGGCCTGCGCGGATTCAGCATCGCTTGTTAG
>CAZOIG010000558.1:0-28049 GCA_964579235.1 uncultured Gammaproteobacteria bacterium | reverse complement strand
CTCTGTTGAGTTCGATCCATCACATACACCACCACGATGGCGGCGAACGCGAGACCAATCAAAAAAATAAACAGAAGTACTGAGTAGGTGATAAAACTTGATACAAATTGGGTGATCGCATCCATATTGATTCCTTTATTGAGATAATTTGTGCGCAGTGTTTGGTTTGATTAACAAACTGAATAATACTGCATCTTTATAGAAGACAGGTTTCGACGCAGTCAGCTTACAAGAATCTACACTTATTTTGAGTTCATTAAGCTTAAGCGAGCATTCCTACATTAGACTAAATTGCCCAAAATTCAGCACTGCTGCATAATCATTGAATATCGCTGCACATTGCCGCTAGCAAAATATTCTGCATTTGTTTCTCAACCACACGACACGCACCTAGCCTATTATATGAACTCCGAAAGCACCAGATATTGGACAACGCTACTCGCCAACATTGCCGTCATCATTGGCCTATTATTTTTGACCTATGAGTTGAGGCAAACGAGTGCTATTGCCACAACCCAATTACGGTTCAGTTATGGCGATGCGTGGCGTAATCTTGACGCATCACGACAAGCTAGCGACTTCGCAGATACTTTAAACAGATCGCTAAAATCGCCCGAATCGCTCACTAAATCAGAAATAATACGGTTAGATGCTTATTACACCGGCGTGGTCGATCAGATGTACAACGCGCAGGTAGCCTATGATTCAGAGCTCCGCGGAACTAGTTTGGACAGTACCGTAAAGCAAGCTGTGAATTTCTATTTTGACAATGAGTTCGCGCAAATTTGGTGGGATGTAGTAAAGGAACATTTTGATGGCACTAACGATTCGCTATTGCTTGAACTAATGGATCTGCACCTAACAAACCTACGAGAATCAAGGGTTGATAACCGTTTCAAGCAGCTGCATGAAAGAATGCAGAGTGAGTTTGGAACTAATACTGAGCAATCGAAGAACGAGCCTGACAAAGCTCAGACTAACTAAAGCCTTCAGAGCTCGCACGCCACTAAGAATTGTTTAATACAAAATAGGGGCGAATATCAACTTCGCTCTGCGCGGCTTGCTTGCATCAAGAGTCTTCATGACAATAGTATTCGTACTGCTTAGTAATGCCGTATACAAGATCACGATATTTGAATCGTGCAAGTATTGGAATCTCCGCGACGTGTAGGATGCATTCTTAAGACATAGATACACGCGCACAACACCAGTAGGTGCCGCAAAATAGTGTCCATGCACCCAATCAACTATGGTTATGCTGTAGAACTGGAAACGCGGCTAATCTCTAGGCAAATAACTGTCATCGAGAATCCTATAGCCACAAAAAAGCCCGCAACAGCGGGCTTTCTCGGGAAAGTGAGCTTTTGAAGCTTAAACAAGTGGTTTAGGCTTGCTCTTCCTCTTGGAAATCGTCATCAGCGCTTTCAAACAAAGCCGCGTGCGCGTCTAGATCGAAGTCAACTAATTGTACGTAAGCCATTGGCGCGTTGTCACCAGGGCGATTTCCGCATTTCAAAATACGTGTGTAACCACCTGGGCGATCTTTCATGCGAACCGCAATATCGTCGAACAATTTGGCCACGATATCGCGATCGCGCAATTTTGCGAAAGCATTACGCTTGTTCGCAAGGCTCGCGTCCTTCGCCAAAGTAATCAAAGGCTCAGTGAACATTCTGAGTTCCTTGGCTTTTGGTAACGTCGTCTTGATTTGCTCATGCTCGAACAAAGACACCGCCATGTTACGGAACATGGCTTTGCGATGGCTCGAATTACGATTAAGCTGACGACCTGACTTTCTATGTCTCATGAGAAAAACCTTCTACTTGTATATTCTTATCGACCGTTATCAACGCGCAAAGCGGCTGGTGGCCAGTTTTGTAATTGCATGCCCAAAGATAGACCGCGTTGAGCGAGTACGTCTTTGATCTCAGTCAGTGACTTCTTACCTAAGTTAGGCGTCTTCATTAACTCAACTTCAGAGCGAAGTACCAAATCACCGATGTAGTAAATACTTTCTGCTTTTAAGCAGTTAGCAGAACGAACCGTAAGCTCTAACTCATCTACCGGACGCAATAGAACAGGATCAACTTCTGGCTCTTTATCTTCTTGAGCTACTGCAGCGATCTCTTCTAAGTTTACGAACACTTGAATCTGCTGACTCAAAGCTGTTGCCGCTTTACGAATCGCATCTTCCGGATCAATAGTTCCGTTAGTTTCGATGTTCAACGTCAACTTGTCTAAGTCAGTACGCTGCTCTACACGAGCATCGTCAACTGAGTACGACACTTTGAGTACTGGGCTGTACGTTGCATCAAGCTGCATCAAACCAATTTCCTTATCAGCACCATCGGTTTTGCGTGCTTCAGAAACTTGATAACCACGACCACTACGAACCGTTAGCTCAGCGTGGAAGTTGGTGCCCTTAGATAGGTGTGCAATCACGTGATCAGGATTAATGATCTCGATATCTTGAACAGTTTGAATATCACCAGCTGTCACAACACCCTCGCCTGAGGCGCTGAGTGTCAACGTTACAGTTTCATCAAACTCTTTCTTAATGGCAACGCCCTTAAGGTTGAGCAAAATATCGATAACATCTTCTTGAACACCTTCAATTGAAGAATACTCATGCAAAACACCATCGATCTTTACATCAGTAATCGCAGCACCAGGGATGCAAGACAATAAGATGCGACGCAATGCGTTACCAAGTGTGTAACCGAAACCACGCTCTAGGGGCTCAATAACAACTTTAGAACGTACGCCATCTTCTGTGTCAACGTCGACAAATCGAGGGGTTAACAATTGTTCAATAGTTTCAGACATTTGTGGTTGTCTCCATTTTTACGCTCAAAAAAAGTATTAAGCGTGAGAAATACATTTACTTGCTGTGAGGGCAGACAAAAGGTCTGCAAAGAACGCCTTAATCTCGGATAAGGCAATTCTTATGGAACGCTTTACTTCGAGTAAAGTGCCACGACAAGTGACTCTTGAATGTCAGATGACAATTCGCTTCGATCTGGTGTTGCTTTGAACACACCTTTCTTATTCGCGCGATCAACCGACAACCACTCTGGGAAGCCGATTTGTTCTGCGATTTCAAGAGCGGCGCCAATGCGAAGTTGCTTCTTGGCTTTATCTCTTACCTCAACCTCGTCACCCGGCTTAACGTGAAACGACGGAACGTTTACGATTTTGCCGTTAACTTTGATTGATTTGTGACTGACGAGCTGACGAGCTTCTGCGCGAGTAACCGCAAAACCCATACGATACACAACGTTGTCTAGACGCGACTCAAGCAGAGTCAGAAGCATCTCACCAGTTGAAGCCTTACCACGCGCTGCTTCAGCGTAATAAGCTCTAAATTTTTTCTCGAGCACACCATACATACGACGAAGCTTTTGCTTTTCGCGAAGCTGTGTGCCGTAAACGGTTGTGCGAGGGCGACGAGCTTGAGCGCTTTGTCCAGGAACCTTATCAATCTTACATTTAGATTCAAGTGGACGAGCTGGGCTCTTCAAAAATAAATCTGTACCTTCGCGACGCGCGAGTTTACAGGTGGGGCCAATATATCTTGCCATGATTAGTACTCTAGTCTTTTAAGTTGCTCTCGAGGCGGTGTAGACCACACCCCCTCGAACGGGTTATACGCGACGCTTCTTAGAAGGACGACAACCATTATGAGGAATCGGCGTAACGTCAGTAATTTGAGTTACATCAAAACCACAGTTATTTAATGCTCTTACTGCAGATTCACGTCCCGGACCAGGGCCTTTAACGCGAACTTCCAAGTTTTTCATACCGAACTCTTGAGCCATCTTGCCGCAACGATCTGCTGCAACCTGTGCCGCGAACGGCGTGCTCTTACGAGAACCACGAAAACCTGAACCACCAGCTGTAGTCCAACACAAAGCATTACCGTGTCGGTCGCTGATTGTCACAATCGTATTGTTGAACGACGCTTGAATGTGCGCAATTCCGTCAACGATGTGCTTTTTTACTTTTTTCTTAGATTTGCTAGGAGTCTTAGCCATCTTAAATACTCTTCAATTACGTTATGAGCTGCTTCGAGATTCAGTATCTCAAGCGCTTATTTGCGAATAGGTTTGCGTGGACCCTTACGAGTACGCGCATTCGTTTTTGTGCGCTGACCGCGTAACGGCAATCCACGACGATGACGTAAACCACGGAAACAACCGAGATCCATCAAACGTTTGATGTTCATCGATACTTCTCTGCGTAGATCGCCTTCTACCAAAAACTTTGCAACTTCCTGACGAAGCTTTTCCGCTTCAGGCTCAGAGAGAGCGCTTACCTTTACGGTGCGTTCAATGCCCGCCGCATCACAAATTGATTGTGAGCGAGTTTTGCCGATACCGTAGATCGACGTAAGTGCGATCTCGATATGTTTGTGTGATGGTAGGTTAATACCTGCAATACGTGCCACGTGGTGTCTCCGAATGCTTCTTTATATAACTATTAACTTAAAAAGCTAATGGGTTTTTATTTCATTATTTGACGCTTTAAAGCAAACATTCCGCAACGTCAAAAGGCGCGCTAGAATAATCGCTAAGCTCAAATAAATCAACCGATTAGCACTACTATTTCTGGATTAAAAAACCTCTAAAAATCAGGCTTTATTAACCTTGACGTTGCTTATGTCGTGGGTCGGTACAAATAACTCGAACAACCCCTTTACGACGTACAACTTTACAATTTCTGCAGATCTTTTTTACAGATGCTCTAACTTTCATGACATTCCTCTTTACACGCAATAAGTAGGCGTGAACTTAACGGCGCCGCTTGCGCCCAGTAGACTTACCAGTCAAATTGGTTTTCTTCATCAAACTTTCGTACTGTTGAGACATCAAATGAGACTGAACTTGACCCATTAGATCCATAATCACCACTACGATAATCAACAACGAAGTACCACCAAAGTAAAACGGTACGTTGTAATTAACAATTAACAACTCTGGCAATAGGCACACTACCGCAAGGTAGATCGCACCAACCAAAGTCAGTTTTGAAACAACTCCATCAATGTATCGAGCTGTTTGCTGACCCGGACGAATACCTGGTACAAACGCTCCTTGCTTCTTCAGATTCTCAGCAATCTCTTTCGGGTCGAAAGTCAAAGCTGTGTAGAAGAAGGCAAAAAACAGAATCATGCCGATGTAAACAATGGTGTAGACCAGTTCACCCGGCTGCATTTTGGTTGAGATGTCTCGCAAAAACCCAGCGACACCACCGGCTGATTCGTTACCGAAAAAGCCAACCAAACTTGCTGGAAACAAAATAATACTCGAGGCGAAGATGGGCGGAATAACACCAGCCATATTCATCTTAAGAGGAAAATAGCTGGACGGAGCTTGCATCACCTGATTGCCGCGCTGTTGACGCGCGTAGTTCACTGTGAGGCGACGCTGCCCTCGTTCGACAAACACCACGAAGAACGTAACGAGCACGACGGCTACCAGTAGCATCACAACGAATAGAGGCGAAAACTCACCCGTTGAAGCTAATTCGAATGTGCCCGCAACCGCGCTAGGTAGACCCGCAACAATACCTGCAAAAATGATTAGAGACATGCCATTACCGATACCTCGATCAGTAATCTGTTCGCCTAACCAAACTAAAAACATAGTGCCCGCAACAAGAGCCAACACACAAACAATAGTAAATTGGATACCAGTAATCAGAACAACTGGGGCTCCATTGACAGATTGTGCTTGTACAGCGCTTGAAATACCCAAAGCTTGAAACGTCGCTAATACGACCGCAGCGTAACGTGTCCACTTTTGAATTTTACGTCGACCTGATTCACCTTCAGCCTTAATCTGTTTAAGACGAGGCTCTACCGCGGTCAACATCTGCATGATGATCGATGCGGAGATATAAGGCATTACGCCCAACGCCATAACAGACAAACGCGACAAGGCGCCACCTGAGAACATATTAAGTACGTCTAAGATAGAGCCACGAGTTTGCTCAAACAGAGCTGCAACCTGAATCGGATCTACCCCTGGTACAGGAATATGGCTACCGATACGAAAGACAATAAATGCCCCTAGTACGAAACCAATTCGTAACCAAAGTTCTTTTAGCTTTCCTGACCCAGCTAGGGCCATTGCTTGTTCGCGTGCCATGGTAATTTTCTACTATATAGGTGTCAGTGAAATGAGTTCAGCGGAAGAAAAGCTAAAAACTAGCTTTCGACTTTCCCGCCAGCCGCTTCAATTGCAGCTTTAGCACCTTGTGTTACCGCAACACCGCGCACCGTGACTGGCTTGTTAATTTCGCCAGACAACATGATTTTTGCTCGCGTGTGAGTCGTTTTCATCAAACCCGCTGCGCGAAGTGTGAGAAGGTCAACAACGTCGCCTTCAACCAAATTAAGCTCATGCAAGCGCACTTCTACTGTTGAGCGAGAAATCGCTGAACTAAAACCACGTTTTGGCAAGCGCATTTGAAGTGGCATTTGACCACCCTCAAAACCCACTCTTACTTTACCGCCAGTACGAGATTTCTGACCTTTATGGCCGCGTCCAGCTGTTTTACCAGTACCCGAACCAATACCTCGGCCGACACGCTTACGAGCGTGCTTTGCACCTTCAGCTGGTTTAATCGTATTTAATCGCATTTTTAACCTCTAATCCTTTACTAAGTCGTCAACCAAAATGGTCGAAACTAGACTTCTTCCCACTTAAGAAGGTAAGCCACTTTGTTGATCATTCCACGATTCTCGGGAGTGTCGATTACTTCTACCGTATGGTGCATGCGACGCAAACCCAAGCCTTTAACACAAGCCATGTGCTTTTTACCGCGACCAAACATACTCTTTACCAAAGTGACTCTTAACATTTTTTCCTTAGCCATTTTTCTATTCCCGTTCCGAAGAACGTTGTAATCCTTAATCTAACTCAGAATTTCGCTTACTGACTTACCGCGCTTTGCAGCGACAGACTCAGGGCTATTGATTGACTGTAAGCCTTTGATCGTCGCTCTAACCACATTAACTGGATTAGTTGAGCCGATGCATTTTGCTAGAACGTCTTTAACGCCAGCCGCTTCGAATACTGCACGCATTGTGCCACCAGCGATGATGCCGGTACCTTCTGAAGCTGGACGCATTACAACCGTTGAACCGGCGTGTGTCGCAACGACCGGGTATTGCAAAGTGCCGTTCACAAGGTGAACTTTTTTCATTTCACGACGACCAGACTCCATAGCTTTAGATACAGCCAATGGAACCTCTTTAGATTTACCACGACCAATACCAATGCTGCCTTGGCCATCGCCAACTACAGTCAGCGCACTGAAACCAAAGATACGTCCGCCTTTTACAACCTTCGCTACACGGCGAACGTTGATCAATTGCTCCAAGCTCTCATCAACTGGTTCACGATCATTGCGTGAATTACGTTTAGGACCTGCCATAATTTATCTCCGAACGCTCTTTATAGTTTGAGACCCGCTTCACGAGCGGCATCTGCTAATGCTTTTACACGACCATGGTAACGAAAACCTGATCGATCGAATGCAACTTGCTCTACGCCAGCTTGCTTAGCAAGTTCGGCAATTTCCTTGCCTACTTTTGCCGCTGCGTCACAGTTGCTTGTGTTCTTAAGATCTTTGCGAACCGACGGTTTTACCGTCGACGTTGCGGCGAGAACTTTAGAACCCGTTTCATCAATAACTTGAGCGTAGATATGTTGCGCCGTTCTGTGAACGGTCAAACGGCTAACGCCAAGTCGGCTAATTTTTGCTCTGAGCTTTTTGGCTCGGCGCATACGCGCTTGCTTTTTATCTTTCATCTTATGCTACCGATTATTTTTTCTTAGCTTGCTTACGCACAACATGTTCATCTGAGTATCGAACGCCCTTACCTTTATAAGGCTCAGGTTTGCGATACGCTCTAATTTCCGCTGCTACTTGACCTACTTTTTGCTTATCAATACCCGACACAACAATTTCAGTATTGCTTGGCGTTTCAACCTTAATGCCTTCTGGCACTTGATATGCAACAGGGTGAGAGAAACCCAAAGTTAGGTTTAACACTTGGCCTTGAGCCTGGGCTCTGTAACCAACACCAACGATAGTTAAACGCTTTTCAAAACCAGCGCTAACACCAGTAACCATGTTGTTGACTAATGCGCGAGTGGTGCCCGCCAAAGCGATAGCTTGCTGGTTGCTTTCGTTAGCCTTCACCTTTAGTTCAGCATCTTCCTGAACCAATGAGACTAAGTCGTGCACATTCCACTCTAGCTCGCCTTTGGAGCCTTTCACTTTGACCTGTTGGCCACTGATCGCAACCTCAACTCCACTCGGTAGAGCAATTGGTGCGTTTGCAATTCTAGACATAATATTCTCTTAATTAATGCAGCTTATTGAGGCAAATGCCGCTCAGCTTACTTAATGGTTGTATAAATCGTTTCGCTTGGATTGATTAGCTAACGCTGCAAAGCACTTCGCCACCAACACCTGCAGAGCGAGCAGCTCGGTCGGTCATGATTCCCTTGCTTGTAGAAACAATCGCGATACCTAGTCCGCCGTTAATGCTTGGCAATTCTTCGGCGCTTTTGTATACGCGCAAGCCAGGCTTTGAAACGCGCATAATGTTTTCAATTACCGGAGCGCCTTCGTAGTACTTAAGCTGAATGGTCAAAGCTGATTTGCCTTCAACATCATTCACTTCGTAGCCTTCGATAAAGCCTTCATCGGTTAACACTTGCGCAATTGCTTTCTTAATTTTTGAACCAGGCATGGTCAAAGAAAGTTTCTCTGCGTGGTGTGCGTTGCGGATTCTAGTCAATAAATCCGCTATAGGATCTGTCATCATGGTGGTGTACCGTTCTTTATAACTGCGTGTTAATTGCTTAAGTTTTGCTGTGTATAACTACCAGCTAGACTTAACAACACCTGGGGCTTGCCCCTTTAAAATAATTTCGCGAAGCTTGTTACGGCTCAGACCGAACTTACGGTAGTAACCGTGTGGTCGGCCGGTTAGGGCACAACGATTTCGCTGACGAGTCTTTCCTGAGTCTCGCGGCAACTTTTGCAAAGCGATCATCGCTTCCCATTTGTCGTCGTATTCAGTTTCAGGGTTTGCCACGATTGCACGTAGTTCGTCGCGACGCGCCTGGAAACGTTTGTTAAGTTTGTCTCGCTTTACTTCGCGAGCTACCATCGATTTTTTAGCCATAACTTGTGCTTTCTCTATTAATGGTTAATAACTAATTACTTAGTTCTTAACGGGAAATTGAATGCTCTTAACAACGCTTCTGCTTCTTCGTTGGTTTTAGCACTTGTGGTAATGGTTACGTCCATACCACGTAGAGCGTCAACTTTATCGAAGTCGATCTCTGGAAAAACAATTTGTTCTTTAAGACCAAAAGTATAGTTACCACGGCCATCAAAAGACTTAAGGTTTAGACCACGGAAATCTCGGATACGTGGAATCGCAACAGAGATCAAACGATCTAAGAATTCGTACATGCGGTCACGACGTAGATTTACCTTCGCACCAATTGGCCAACCATCACGAATTTTAAAACCCGCAACTGATTTTCTAGCCAAAGTGACAACTGGCTTTTGACCAGTCAGCGCTTCCAAATCTGCCACAGCCGCTTCAACAATTTTCTTGTTGCCAACTGCTTCTCCAAGACCCATGTTGATAGAAATCATGGTGATCTTAGGGATCTGCATTGCACTCTTGAAATTGAACTCTTCTTGCAATTTAGGAATCACATTCTTTACGTAATGTTCTTGCAATCTAGTCATGTCTATAACCTATAAATATGTATTAGTGTCGATTGAGGTAAGCGATCCAATTAAGAATCTACTTTCGCTCCATCTGATTTGAAGACACGGTGCTTATCGCTACCTTCTCCTTCAATTCGAACCTTGTCTGCTTTTTGAGTCGTTGGATTCAAAATAGCTAAATTAGAAAGCTGGATAGGCGCTTCTTTTTTAAGAATGCCACCCGTAACGCCAGCCATTGGATTTGGCTTGGTGTGCTTTGTAACTAAATTAATGTCGTTCACCAGCGCTCGGCCGTCCGCCATTATTTGTAGGATTTGACCGGTTTTACCTTTGTCGCGTCCTGAAATAACGATGACTTGATCGCCTTTTTTAATCTTGTTCATGTCTTGACCGTTCTTGTGTCTTTAACTAATCAGTGGGTAACTACAGCACTTCAGGCGCTAGCGAGATAATCTTCATGAAGTTATCGTCGCGTAATTCACGCGTTACAGGGCCGAAGATACGAGTTCCCATTGGCTGTTTTGATGCATTAAGAATAACCGCCGCGTTGCGATCGAAACGGATCAATGAACCATCACGACGACGAACACCCTTACGAGTACGCACGATAACCGCGTCGTACACCGCGCCCTTCTTAACGCGAGAGTTTGGCAGCGCTTCTTTGACGCTCACTTTGATGATGTCGCCAATACCTGCGTAGCGACGCTTTGAGCCGCCCAATACTTTGATACACATAACTTTACGTGCACCGCTGTTATCAGCCACATCTAAAATACTTTGCATTTGGATCATCGGTCTACTCCAACTCTATCCTGCTAATGTTTCGGTTAACGCTTACGCGTTTACAAATCGCGTTATTAAACGATTACGGCCTTCTCGACCACTTTCACTAAACGCCAAGATTTATTCTTCGACAAAGGACGACATTCTTCGATTACTACCGTATCGCCTTCACCACACTCGTTGTTTTCATCGTGAGCCAGGAACTTGGTCGATTTGCGAATGTACTTCCCATACAAAGGGTGTTTTTCGCGACGCTCGACAAGTACTGAGATAGATTTCTCAGCTTTGTTGCTCACCACTTTGCCCTCAACGGTACGGGCTGTATTGGTCACTTCAGTCATTTCTATAAACCTGTTATCGATTAAAAGCTTGAGCCTTAGGCCGACGCTTTCGTTTCGTTCAAAACTGTTTTAATGCGCGCTGCTTCACGACGAATCTGTTTGAAGCGTGCGGTGTTGGTCAATTGACCCGTGCCGCGCTGCATACGCAATTTAAACTCTTCTTTGCGCAATTCCACCAACTCTTCAGCAAGTTCAGTTGCTGATTTGCCGCGTAATAGCGCTGCTTTTGATTCATTAGCCATCTTCTTATCTCTGCTATTTCTAACGTGCGTTTAACCGAATTGGCGTTTAACAAACTTGCATTTAAACGGAAGCTTGGCGGCGCATAGAGTAAATGCCTCACGCGCGAGCTCTTCGCTTACACCTTGCAATTCGTACAACATTTGGCCTGGCTTAACTTCCATGACCCAAAATTCAGGATTACCTTTACCCTTACCCATTCGAACCTCTAGAGGCTTCTTTGAAACAGGCTTGTCAGGGAAAACGCGAATCCACACACGACCACCCCTTTTGATGTGGCGTGTAATAGTTCGACGACCGGCTTCAATTTGACGCGAAGTCATGCGGCCTCGAGTTGTGGCTTGCAAGCCGAACTCGCCGAAACTTACACGGTTACCGGTAGTCGCTAAACCGCGGTTACGCCCTTTGTGCGCTTTGCGGAATTTGGTACGTTTTGGTAATAACATTATTAATTTCCTCTAGTGTTCTGCTAATCGACAGCAAACAAATTAATTAGCTTTGGTTGCTTCCTCAGCAGCAACACTATTGATTGACTCATACACTTCACCTTTGAAGATCCAAACCTTTACGCCAATGATGCCGTATGTCGTTAGTGCTTCGCTGGTCGCGTAGTCGATGTCTGCTCTAAGCGTGTGCAACGGCACACGGCCTTCGCGGTACCACTCTGAGCGAGCAATCTCGGCGCCGTTCAAACGACCTGAGATCATTACTTTTACGCCTTGTGCGCCGGCACGCATAGCCGACTGAACAGCTCGCTTCATGGCACGACGAAACATCACGCGCTTTTCAAGCTGTTGGCAAATACCGTCAGCAACAAGCTGCGCTTGTACTTCTGGCTTGCGGATTTCTTCAACCGCCAAAGTGGTTGGCAAACCAGTCATCTTAGTGATCTGTTGACGCATACGGTCAATGTCTTCACCTTTCTTACCAATCACGATACCTGGGCGAGCCGTATGGATCTTGATGTTGATGTTTTGCGCTGGACGCTCAATTGTGATGTGGCTAACTGCCGCATTTTTAAGCTTCTTTGTTAGGAACTCACGAACCTTGATATCTTGAATCAAGTACTCGGCGTATGTTCCACGCTCTGCATACCACTTGGCATTGAAATCTTTAACAATACCTAGGCGTAAACCATTTGGTTGGACTTTTTGACCCATTTTAAGCTCCTAATTGCTCGTCGCTAACGGCAACGGTAATGTGACTAGTGCGTTTCAAAATACCGAAAGCTCGGCCTTTCGCGCGTGGTCTAATACGTTTCATCGTTGGGCCTTCGTCAACAAAACACTTTGCTACGAACAACTCATCGATGTCTGCGCTTTCATTGTGCTCAGCGTTGGCAATAGCCGACTCCAAAGTCTTTAAAACCAAGTTCGACGCTTTGGTCTCGCCAAAGGTCAAGATTTCAATAGCTCGAGCGACGGATTTACCGCGAATTTGATCGACCGCTAGACGCGCCTTTTGGGGCGAGATGCGGACATTTTTTGCAGTTGCTTTAACGTGCATAACTATTTCCTCTAGCGTCCTTTCTTGTCTGCTACGTGACCTTTAAATGTACGAGTTGGTGAGAACTCGCCCAATTTATGGCCAACCATGTTTTCTGAAATCAACACAGGTACGTGTTGACGACCGTTATGTACCGCAATAGTCAAACCCACAAACTCGGGCATGATCATGCTGCGACGAGACCAAGTCTTAATTGGCTTACGATCGCTATTCGCAACGGCTTTCTCTACTTTTGCCCACAAGTGGTGATCTACAAACGGGCCTTTTTTAACTGAACGTGGCATGTCTTTTACCTAACCTTTATTTCTTGCGACGTCGAATAATCAACGAATCACTGCGTTTATTAGAACGAGTACGGTAGCCTTTAGTTGGTACACCAGTTGGTGAAACTGGATGACGACCACCAGAGGTACGACCTTCACCACCACCATGCGGGTGATCCACCGGATTCATCGCAACACCGCGAACCGTTGGGCGGATACCACGCCAGCGCTTAGCACCGGCTTTACCGAGCTTGCGTAGTGAGTGCTCAGAATTACCTACTTCACCAAGCGTTGCGCGGCATTCAAGAAGAATTTTGCGCATCTCGCCCGAACGTAGACGAACTTGAGCGTACTTGCCTTCACGACCCAAAAGTTGGATTGAAGTACCCGCAGAGCGAGCCAATTGACCGCCCTTGCCTGGTTTCATTTCAACATTGTGAATAACCGAACCAACTGGGATATTGCGCAATGGCAAAGCATTACCCACTTTGATAGGCGCGTCATCACCAGAGATAACTTGAGCACCTGGCTTCAAGCCCTTCGGCGCAAGAATGTAACGACGTTCTCCGTCTGCGTAGCACAATAGCGCCAAGTGAGCAGTACGGTTGGGATCGTATTCCAAGCGTTCTACAGTTGCTGGGATACCATCTTTAGTACGACGAAAATCGATAACACGATATTTACGCTTATGACCGCCACCTCTGTGACGAACAGTGATGCGACCCGCATTGTTTCTACCATTAGTCGCTCGCTTTGACTCCAACAACGGCTTGTAACCGTCGCCTTTGTGAAGCTCTGGCGAGACAACGCGAACGGTGCCGCGACGACCTGGAGAGGTGGGTTTTAGCTTTATCAATGCCATTTTAAATACCTAACCTAGATTATTTCTAGTGAATTAGTTTCTTGTTTAATACTGCTTACGCTTGGAACTCAGCGAAATCAATGTCGCTGCCTTCTTTCAAGCGAATGTATGCTTTCTTGCGATCACTGCGACGACCAAGCGTGCGGCCAAAACGTTTTGATTTACCTTTAACGTTAAGGATTCGTACCGTTTCTACTTCAACATCAAAAGCTTGCTCTACAGCCGCTTTAACGTCTTTACGGTTAGCGCTAGACAGCACGTTGAATACAACTTGGCCACCTTGCTCTGCTGCGCGAGTGCTCTTTTCAGTCACTACAGGCGACAACAAAACTTGGAATAGTTCGTCTTTAGTTAAATTGCTCATGCTAATTTTTCCTCTAGTTGCTTAACCGCTGCAGAAGTAACAACTACAGTATTAAAACCAATGAGGCTTACAGGGTTGATTTCGTCTGCTTCGATGATGCCAACGTGGTACAAGTTACGAGACGCAAGAATCAAGTTCTCGTCCATCTGATCTGTTACCAACAAAACATCGTCGATCTTCATGTCTTGCATCTTCTTAACTAAGTGCTTTGTCTTTGGCTCAGAAACGCTGAAATCATCAGCAACCACTAAACGGTCTTGACGCACTAGCTCAGACAAAATTGAACGCATTGCAGCACGATAGGCTTTACGGTTCATTTTTTGCGAAAAGTCTTGAGGTGATGCAGGGAAAGTCTTACCACCGCTGCGCCAGATTGGGCTACGTGTAGTACCCGCGCGAGCACGGCCTGTACCTTTTTGTCTAAAAGGTTTTGCACCGCCACCAGACACCGCTGAACGGTTCTTTTGGGCGCGTGTTCCTTGACGAGCGCCAGCCTGATAAGCGACAACTGCTTGGTGGATTAGGGCTTCGTTGTAATCTGCGCCGAATACAGCGTCAGACACTTTAAGCGCCGAACCATTGTTTTGCTTTAGTTCCATCTCTAATTACCTAAAATTATCTACGCTTTCTTGGCTTTAACAGAAGGCTTGATGATGATGCTGCCACCCTTAGAACCAGGCACTGAGCCTTTCACTAAAAGCACATTACGCTCTTCATCTACACGCACAACTTCTAAGCCTTGCTGAGTGCGCTTAC
This sequence comes from uncultured Gammaproteobacteria bacterium, assembly GCA_964579235.1. Classification (GTDB taxonomy): domain Bacteria; phylum Pseudomonadota; class Gammaproteobacteria; order Arenicellales; family Arenicellaceae; genus Arenicella. Next base: position 13,169 of record CAZOIG010000558.1, on the reverse strand, counting down.
GTGCACCCATGTGGCCGCCCATCTTCTTACCTTTGAATACTTTACCTGGATCTTGACACTGACCGGTAGAACCCAAAGATCTATGCGAAATTGAAACACCGTGAGTCGCTCTTAAACCACCGAAGCCCCAACGCTTGATACCACCAGCAAAACCTTTACCGATCGTCGTGCCTTGCACGTCAACCTTCTGGCCAGCTTCAAACAGGCTTACGTTAACTTCTGAACCAACTTCAAGCTCTGCATCACTTGCAGAAACGCGAAACTCAGCAAGACGGGTGCCTGGCGCTACATTGGCTTTAGCGTAATGACCAGCTAAGGCTTTCGATACGCGATTAGCACGACGCTCACCAGAAGCAACTTGCACTGCTTCGTAGCCGTCAACTTCTGTGGTTTTAACTTGCGTAACGCGATTAGTCGCTACACCAACAACCGTAACTGGTACAGACGTGCCGTCTTCTTGAAAGACGCGCGTCATGCCCATTTTTTGTCCAATTAATCCAAGTGACATTTTGTTATCAACTCTTGTTTGTGAGGGTTAATGAAAAAACTGTTCGATTCAATGCGCAGAGCGCTCGATTCTTAGAACCGTTTAGTTAACCTTAATTTCTACATCAACACCGGCCGCTAGATCGAGACGCATCAATGCATCAACGGTCTTATCAGTGGGCTCAACGATGTCAACAATTCGCTTGTGAGTACGCACTTCAAATTGGTCACGCGCTTTCTTATTAACGTGCGGTGAGCTCAATAGTGTTAGCTTCTCAATTCGTGTCGGCAATGGGATTGGACCACATACCAACGCACCTGTGCGCTTAGCAGTCTCGACAATCTCTTGTGCAGAACGATCAATCATGCGGTGATCGAATGCTTTTAACCGAATGCGAATTTTTTGATTTTCGACGCTCATAGTTAACCTTTATTAACCTTACTTCTTAACTGTGCCGTTTTAACTCGGCACTAATATTGAATCGCGGTAGCTTAGTTTAGCTACCGCAATCCGTTTAACTTGCTGATTAGTCGTTAATCTTGGCAACCACACCGGCGCCAACCGTACGACCACCTTCACGAATAGCGAAGCGTAAACCTTCTTCCATCGCGATCGGTGCAATCAACTCAACATCCATCTTAATGTTGTCACCAGGCATTACCATCTCAACGCCTTCAGGTAGCTCACAAGCACCTGTTACGTCAGTCGTTCTGAAGTAGAACTGTGGACGATAGCCTTTGAAGAAAGGTGTATGACGACCACCCTCTTCTTTTGACAATACATAAACTTCCGCTTCGAACTTAGTGTGAGGCGTAATTGAACCAGGCTTAGACAATACTTGGCCACGCTCAATGTCTTCACGCTTCGTGCCACGTAGCAAAATACCGACGTTGTCACCCGCTTGACCTTCGTCTAGCAAACGACGGAACATCTCAACGCCCGTAACAGTCGTTGTCGTTGTGTCTTTGATACCAACGATCTCAACTTCTTCGCCAACTTTAATGATGCCGCGCTCAATACGACCAGTCGCTACAGTACCGCGACCTGAAATTGAGAACACGTCCTCAACTGGCATCAAGAATGTGCCGTCTACTGCACGCTCTGGCTCAGGGATATAGCTATCCAATACTTCGCCAAGCTCAACAATCTTCTTAACGTACTCAGCATCGCCTTCTAGAGCTTTCAACGCTGAACCGATTACGATTGGTGTGTCGTCGCCAGGGAACTCATAAGAGTCCAATAGCTCACGTACTTCCATCTCAACCAATTCCAACAACTCTTCGTCGTCAACCATGTCCGCTTTGTTCAAGAACACAACGATGTATGGAACGCCAACCTGACGAGCAAGCAAGATGTGCTCACGCGTTTGTGGCATTGGGCCATCAGCCGCTGAACAAACCAAGATCGCGCCGTCCATTTGTGCCGCACCCGTGATCATGTTCTTTACATAATCCGCGTGACCTGGGCAGTCTACGTGCGCGTAGTGACGGTTTTCTGTTTCGTACTCAACGTGCGCTGTTGAAATAGTAATACCGCGCTCGCGCTCTTCGGGCGCTTTGTCGATGTTTTCAAAATCAACCGCTGTGCCGCCCCATGTATCTGACAACACTTTCGTGATCGCCGCCGTCAACGTCGTTTTACCGTGGTCAACGTGACCAATAGTGCCGACGTTTACGTGCGGCTTATTACGTTCAAATTTTTCCTTAGACATAGTTTTGTACCTATCTTTTGGTTTTCAAATTTCTAATTTCTAAATCTACTTAACAGACAACTAAATTCGATTGACCATCATATCGACAACGTTGTTTGGTGCTTTCGCATACTTCTCAAATTGCATTGAATAAGATGCTCTGCCTTGCGTCGCACTGCGTAGCGCTGTGGCGTAGCCAAACATCTCTGCCAGAGGTACCTCTGACTGAACTAACTTTCCTGCTGGTGTGTCTTCAATGCCTAAAATCACACCGCGTCGAGAATTAATATCTCCACTCACATTACCCATGTAATCTTCGGGGGTAACAATCTCTACTGACATAATTGGCTCAAGCAGATCAATTCCCGCCTCGCGTGCACCCTCTCGTAGCGCCTGGCCTGCAGCCGCCTTAAAAGCATGTTCCGAAGAATCTACATCGTGGTAACTACCATCAAGCAAAGTCACTTGCATATCGACTAACGGATAACCCGCTAACACACCACCCTGCAAAGCGTCTTCGACGCCTTTTTGTACAGAGGGTATAAACTCGCGAGGGATCGCACCGCCTTTGATGTCATCGACGAACTCAAAACCTGAGCCGCGCTCCGCAGGCTCTAGTTTGAGCACTACGTGGCCGTATTGGCCTTTACCACCAGACTGCTTGATGTACTTGGTTTCATGCTCGACGCTCTTTTGAAGAGCCTCACGGTAGGCCACCTGCGGCTTACCAACATTGCAATCAACCTTAAATTCTCTGCGCATCCGGTCAATAATGATATCCAAATGCAACTCACCCATGCCGGAGATGATGGTCTGACCCGACTCTTCGTCTGTTCGCACAGTAAAAGACGGATCTTCTTGTGCCAGCTTACCTAAAGCGACACCCATTTTCTCTTGATCAGCAGCGGTTTTAGGTTCCACAGCCTGTGAGATCACAGGGTCTGGAAACTCCATTCTTTCTAGCGTGACAATGCTTTTAACATCACACAAAGTGTCACCCGTGGTGACTGTTTTGAGCCCAACGGCGGCAGCGATATCGCCCGCGCGGACTTCTTTAATTTCTTCACGATTGTTCGAATGCATTTGTAGAATTCGACCAATTCGCTCTTTCTTTTCTTTGACTGGGTTATAGACCGCGTCACCAGTGCGCATAACACCAGAATAAACGCGGAAGAAAACCAACTGACCAACAAAGGAATCAGTTGCAATCTTGAAAGCCAGAGCAGAAAAAGGCTCTTCATCAGACGATGGGCGACTCGCCTCATTGCCTTGAAAATCAACACCTTGAATAGCAGGCACATCAGTTGGTGCCGGCAAATACTCAACAATGCCGTCTAAGATAGCTTGAACGCCTTTGTTCTTGAATGCGCTACCGCACATCACAGGAACAACCTCGTTCGCGATCGTAAGCTGGCGCAATGCTGACCGCAATTGCGACTCACTTAACTCGCCGGACTCAATATAAACATCCATAAGTTCGTCTGAGCTCTCGGCAGCAACCTCAAGCATTTGCTCGCGGTACTCTTGCGCATGAGAGAGCAGCGCTTCAGGTATCTCGCGCTCTTCAAACTTCACACCCATGGACTCTTGGTCCCAGTAAATCGCCTTCATCTTGATAAGATCGACAATGCCTTCAAAACTTTCTTCAGCACCGATTGGCAACTGCAAAGCCACTGGCTTTGCACCCAATCGAGTTTCGATCTGCTCAACAACGCGCAAAAAGTCAGCACCAGAACGGTCCATCTTATTTACGAAGGCTAAGCGTGGCACACGGTATTTATCAGCTTGACGCCAAACGGTTTCTGATTGAGGCTCAACACCACCTACCGCACAAAACACCGCTACCGCACCATCAAGAACTCGCAATGATCGCTCTACCTCAATAGTGAAATCAACGTGCCCCGGTGTATCAATAATATTGATACGGTGCTCGTCCATCCCACCATCCATGCCACGCCAAAAAGTGGTCGTCGCCGCAGATGTGATCGTAATGCCACGTTCTTGCTCTTGCTCCATCCAATCCATCGTTGCTGCACCATCGTGCACTTCACCGATCTTGTGGCTAATACCGGTATAGAAAAGGATTCGCTCGGTCGTCGTGGTTTTACCCGCGTCGATGTGAGCCATGATCCCAACATTCCGATATTTTTCTATTGGAGTAGAGCGTGCCATTTTAAAAAATCAACGTTATCTTTTGATTTATCTTTCGAACTAGTTGTAAAAGAGCTTGCAGTTATTCAACTGCAAAGGTTTTGCCAATATCTTCATCAACAAAACCTTTTAAAAAATCTGACTTAGAAGCGGAAATGCGAGAACGCTTTATTCGCTTCAGCCATACGGTGCACGTCTTCGACTTTACGCATTGCACCACCACGTTTTTCTGCTGCGTCCAACAACTCACCGGCTAGGCGTTGAGTCATAGACTTCTCAGAACGTTTACGCGCGAATTCAACAATCCAGCGCATTGCCAATGCAGTACGGCGGCTTGCGCGTACTTCAACTGGCACTTGGTAAGTGGCACCACCGACACGTCGGCTTTTCACTTCTACCATTGGTTTAGCGTTTTCAAGCGCCAAGTCAAACACCTCAAGCGGGTCTTCAGAGCGACGCTCTGCGATCAAGTCTAAAGCGTCATAGATAATCTTTTCTGCAACAGACTTCTTACCGTCGACCATCATGATGTTGACGAACTTAGCAAGCGTTACATTTCCGAACTTTGGATCGGGCAAAATGACGCGCTTAGGAACTTCTCTTCTTCTTGGCATATCTAAACCTGTATTAACTAATACTGTTCTTCTCAGTTAAAACCGAAACCGCTCACTCAAAGCTAATTCTGCTGACTTTGAACAAACCGCGCGATTGGCTAAACCAATTCACACACGTTTTGGCTATCGTTTAAGACCCTGCACTAAGCAAGATCTAGTAAATTTTTACTTCTCTAATTGTGAGTTCTAGAAACAATGTATGACTCTCGCCTTCAAACAACAGCGAAAGCATGAATTGCTTCGTTAGCTCAGCAACCTAACCTTTAGGTCGTTTCGCACCGTATTTAGAACGGCCCTGACGACGAGCGGCAACGCCCGAAGTATCCAATGCACCACGAACTGTGTGGTAGCGAACACCTGGTAAATCCTTAACACGACCGCCGCGAATCAACACAACGCTGTGCTCTTGCAAGTTATGGCCTTCACCACCGATGTAACTAGTGACTTCAAAACCATTGGTTAGACGAACACGCGCCACTTTACGTAGTGCAGAGTTCGGCTTTTTAGGTGTAGTCGTGTAAACACGAGTACATACACCACGTCGTTGAGGACAAGCCATAAGGGCTGGAACGTTCGACTTTTGCACCTGCTTCTTGCGAGGATTTCTTACTAACTGGTTAATAGTTGGCATAGCTAACCTAGCCATCTCGCTGATGGCTGTTTTGTTTTTTAAAAAATCGATCATAAACAGTGCGGGACCGTTTAAGAGAGCGACAAAAAAGCCCTCAAAATTGAGAAAATCTCTCCTCTCAGTTTCAGGGGCGGAAAAAGTGTCGCGATTCTATGGACTGAGCACACCAATGTCAAGCACTGGAGCGCACTTTTGTCCTCGAAAATCGAGCACTTATTCAGTAACTTATTTTGGCTTATACGTTGCCCTGACATGCTCAGGACTCTGGCTTTCACCGTCTTACTAAAGGGGAATAGATCTCTAGCAGTAACGGCCAAGTTAAGTGGGGCGCATCATATGCGTGCAGAGGGCAGCTTGCAAGCCCTATTTCGCAATAAATTAAAGTATTTCTTCACACCAAGCCCACCGCGAAATAAACCGTTCCTAACACTGTTGAACGTCTAAATTGGCCGTAGCGTTACTACACTACGAGCCCAGATACATGAAAACTTCGTAAAAGGTGTCACGCATTGACCATAGCAACAACGCTGCCATGGTGAAGTTGAACAAACGCAAGTACAACATATTGTCGAAAACGCGCTTAAGACTAGAGCCAAACGCCAACCATACTGCCGCGCTTGGAAACGCCATAGCGAAGAACACCAGACCTATAAGCAGCACCTGCGGGACCAAGGGCTCACCCACAACGGTAAATGCTGCGATTGCGCTGGTGCCCATAATCCACGCCTTAGGATTTACCCATTGAAACAAAGCAGCTTGAAAAAACGTCAATGGCGCACCCGTGCGCTCGCCCCGCTCCACTTGGCCACTGGTAGCAATCTGCCAAGCCAAATAGCTTAAATAAGCTAAACCAAACACTTTAATAGCCATGTGCAAGCCGGGATAGGCCAAGAATATCGCGCCTAAACCAAACCCCGTGGCTAGAAACATGGTGGGAAAGCCAAAACAAATACCGAAGAAATGCGGCATGCTGGCGCGGGCACCAAAGTTCACTCCGGACGACATAATCATTATGTTGTTCGGGCCGGGTGTGAAAGCAGCCGAAACAGCAAAGGTAATCAGCGCAGGCAAGATATCAAACATTAGGGTAACCCTTTGCGCCGACGGAATATTGTTTCAGCACTCGTGAACGTATAAAAAGAAGGAATATTTCAATCAAGAGCTGCCCTGATCGACGCGCATGTATAAATGCGTTTCGCGTGCGCTCAGTTATACTCTCGGCGGAAATTATACCCTTGCGGCGCAATTAAGCGAGAATCGTTTTAGCCATAACGCTTTGCGCCCACAAATCTCTCAACGGAGTACTCTAATGAAGAAACTACTTATCCTAATCATCGTGCTGGCGGTGTGTGCAGCAATCATTTATACGCAGCAAAACGACAGCAGTGAACCCCACACGGCAAGTGAACACGCACACGACATGGCTACGGAGACGGCTACAGACACTGCGCAATCCTCAGCATCAGACAGCGCAGCCACGAGCTTGCCAATCTCAAATGCCGCCGAAGGTTCGCGTGTGTACTTCGTAACCCCTCAAGACGGCGATGTTGTTAGCTCACCGGTTACAGTGCAATTTGGGATCGAAAACATGCAAGTGGCTCCGGCCGGTATCGATGAGCCTTACTCTGGCCACCACCATATTTTGATTAATATGGAAGAGTTGCCCGATATGACTAAGCCACTGCCAGCTACCGAATCATTGATCCATTTTGGCGGTGGGCAAACTGAGGCCAGTTTAGAACTGCCCGCAGGTCAACATACCTTGCAGCTTCTATTAGGTAACTATTTACATATTCCACATGACCAGCCGGTTATCTCAGAAAAGATCACTATTACTGTGGAATAAAGCATAGAACGGATCGAGCCGCTAGCGTCGTACATATGAACTCAATCAACAAACCCAAGCGATTTAGTCGAACTCGACGCGGATTGCTGCTCGGCTCTGCAACCGCCGCAGCGGGCTTGGCGTATGTGAGTTACCGTGGCGTTCGCTTTCCACGAATGACGTTTAGCCCTGCTGAGCCCGCGAGTCAGGTTCAGCAAGGATCGGCTGCATATGAGGTGCGTGATGCGATCTTTACCCGTATCCCGCCCGAGCAGAGCTTAGACAGTGAGCCTGAACTGCGTGCTATTGCACCCGAGCCTGCCGTAAGCATACAGCTCAAGCAAGCTGAGACGCGCTTTAGTATTAGCAATGTTTCGAGTCAGGCCGTACTTCAGTTTAACGGAGGGAGCTCTGCTCAAATCAGTGAAACGATCACCGGACTAACGCGCAGCGTTCACGTAAAACACGCGCCAAACACCTCATTAGAGCTGAGCTGGAAATTTGATGATGATCGCGCAGTTGAATTTGCAATCATTGGCGACAGTGGCGGCGGTGACGAACTACCTTACTGTTTAGCGCGCGCTGCCGAATTGGGTGCGGAGTTCCTTTTGCATTTAGGTGATTTTCACTACCGTCCGGGTGAATACGAAGGCGCAATAAAAGCATTCAAAGAAGCGTCAATCCCGAGCTATGTCACCATGGGCAACCATGACTTTAACGACAAGGGTTTGGTTTACCAGCGTTTTCTAGACAACATCGGCTACTTCAACAACCGCTTTAGCGTAGCGGGCACTGAGTTCATCAATATTGATACAGCCGCCGACTTCTTTCCGCTACGTAGCGGGCAACGCGGTCGATTTGTAGACACACTCGAAGCTAATAGCAAGCCGAAGATCGCCTTCAGCCATCGACCTTTTGTAGACGTTAGGCCAGGCCGACATCACGGTATGGCGAGCAAGGCAGAGGAGCGCTGGCTTCACGAAACCTTTAAAACAATTGGCTGCGATGACTACCTCTGCGGTCACGTTCACAAAAGCGGCGAAACGGATGTAGAAGGTCTAAAGCAATGGACCGTGGGCGAAGGTCTTGGCTATGAAGACTGGGTTGCACGCAAACCCGTTTCGCAAATGCTTATGGGCACGGTTGAGCCAGAAACTCAACCACTCTACAGATGGGTTGCATTAGATATGCCCTGGGCAGTCCACACTAGCCCAGAGCATCTAGAAAAACTCCTAAAAGAACAGCCCAGCGACGCCGTCGATTGGTATCACCGAACCCTCGCAAACAGCCTTAATTCAACTAAACCTGCTTAGGAGCTTTTTGCTTAGCTCTGTTCTTCGATAATTTCAAAACGCAGACCACCTCGCGCCTGCAAGCGCTCCAACAAAGCATCGCCCATCGCGCTAGCGGGAGTCCAAAAACCACCTTTAGTCGCCAGTTTATCTTGCGCCAAGCTCAAGCCTGATTCGGCCAACATTTTAGAGGTTGATCCGTAGCCAGGGTCGCCGTCGCCATGCAGGTGACCCACCAACTTTTTACCGTCGGCGGTTTCGCCATTAAATTGAATTAGGTAAAAGCCCGGGTCCTCGGGGTCAACTTTTGGACCTTCGCCTTGCGCGGGTAGAATCTTAGATAGGATTGAACGACCAACGCCCGTGATACCCATCACCACCATAGTCTTCATGGCGGTCGAAATACCTTTTGCTGCCATATAACCCTTAGCACCTTTGCCAGTTGCCATGGTTTCAGAGTAAGCGAAATCGTCGCCGTATTCGTTGTTCATCAGCGCGTTCGAACGCCTAACGATACGGGTGTTGATGCCTGCCATTAAGAACGGAGCGGTCCAACGATCAATATCTTTATTAAACTCAACGCCACTTTGATCTGGCCCATCAACACCTCGTTTCGCTGGGTCGGGGTTTAAGGCATAAGGATTAGTCAGCACCTTTCTAACCTTTTTGTCAGTCGCCGCCAACTTAATGATATTCAACATGCTGTGCGCCGTACCGCCACTCAAACCACCTTTGGATTTGATCAAGGCATACTTAACCTTTTGAAGAGGTTGGCCGAACCGTGCTTGAGCTTCCTTCTGCATGTAGTAAGTGCCCATATCAGAAGGGATCGAGTCAAACCCACAACTGTGCACAATTCTTGCACCGCTTCGCTCCGCCGCATAGGAGTGCGCGTCGATCATATCGCGCATCCAAGGCACCTCGCCCGTTAAGTCAACATAATGAGTACCTTCTTCAGCACAGACTTGCACTAGGCCAGAACCATAATAGGCATAGGGTCCGACGGTTGAGATGATCGAAACCGTTTGTTTGACCATCGCTCGTAAAGAGTCGAGATCATTGCTGTCAGCCAAAAGCGTTGGAGTTTGAGCTTTGGCATCGCCCATAAACTGTTGCACTTCGGCTAGTTTTTGCTCACTGCGGCCCGCAATAGCCCATTTCAAGCCACTGTCGTTATGCAAGTCATAAAGGTGCTTTGCCACCCACTTACCGGTAAAGCCTGTGGCTCCCCACACGATTAAGTCATATTCTCGTTTTGCCATGCCTGCCTCTTCAAATGCTGAGTTGTTTTGATCAAGCGGCTCTGAAACACCGAGCCAACATCGTTAGCTGGCTACTATAACCCTTTATTTAGATTTTCGCGTGTAGTTGATTTACCCGCATGAATTCAAGTAGGCGCTCAACAAGTTCTTCTCCTTTGTCTTCTTGTAGAAAATGACCAGCCCCGTGAGTTGTCGCATGAGCTTGACCTTTTGCCCCTTTTACCGCCGCTTGAAAAAGCTTGTCCAAACCTTCGGTAACGGGGTCTTGATCCGAAAATGCCGTCAGAAAAGGAATATCGAGGGACTCGAACGCCCGCCATGCTTGGCGGTTGTTCTCACTTTCAGGGTTGTCAGGTGTAGTCGGCACTAGAGTGGGAAACTGGCGTGCGCCCGCCTTATAAGAGTCGTCTGGATAAGGCGCATTGTAGCCCCGCATTACCGCATCACTGAGCGGCTCGACTGTACCGCCTTTAATGACCCCTGCAATATGTAGATCCGGCGTTGTTTGCGAGTACTCTTGCCACTTCAAAAAACCTTCATTGGGGGCTTCGTCGCCGGTGGGCAATAGAGTGTTCGCGGCCATCACACCTGAAAACCGCGGCGCTCGATCAACCAATAGCCTGAGTCCCAAAAGCCCACCCCAGTCTTGGCAAAAGAGGACAACATTGCTGAGCTCCATTTGATCAAACCATTGCGTCAACCAGCCTAAGTGTGACGCATAGCTGTAGTCAGAACGCTCAATCGGCTTGTCGGAGCGGCCAAAGCCGACGAGATCAGGCGCAAGTACGCGATACCCTTGAGCGACTAAACCTGGAATCATTTTTCGGTAGAGGTAGCTCCAAGAAGGCTCACCATGCAACAAGAGTACGGTGCGCGCATCCGGCGTAGTCGATTCGTCAACATAATGCATGCGCAGCGCTGTGCCATCTGCTGCGCTTACGTGCAAATAATGTGGCTCAAATGCATAGCCCTCTAAGCTCTCGAATCGTTCGTCTGGGGTTCTTAAAAATTTCATAAGGTGCAAAAGTGATTGATATGAATTAAAAAAACAAAAGGCTACTGAGACGAAGTCTGGCTGAACATCAGGGCCAGAGCAAACAAAGCCAACACCACGCCAGCGACGTCAATGTAAGCAATTTTTAGTAACTCAGGGCTATTGTTATCGAACCAAAATACCAGCACGACGAATGACGCCATTGAGACCGTGGCGATGGCCATTGCGACGGTCCGCCATGGCGTTATTATAACCGAGGCTAAGACCAGCCCACCCACTAAGCCAAACAAGATCGCTCGATGCCGCAGCAGTAGTTCTGTGTTCGGGTCTGGCAATGCAATTCCATAAGAGCGCTCCAGCACAGCGGCCGAAAACAGCCCCGCCAATGGTAGAAAGTTCAACACGCCCACTACGATAATTAGCGCAATCAACACGATATTCATTTTTTGGCCTCCGTAATTATTCGCAAAGAAATGAAAGGCTTTACAGCGTTACGCGATGAATTGTAGGCGTTCCAGTAATACGCGCAATGACCTCTGAGGTAGTTAAAGCTAATTGAGCACAGAGATAAGGTGCACGTCATCTGGCGACGATTAAGAAAGTGTTAAACTCCTACTTAGTAATTTACAATTTGTCCATTAAAATCCAGTTCAAAACTAGCCAAAAAGGATATTAAGTTTCTATGAAAGCGATACCCGGCGAGAAAGGCCTGCCCATTTTCGGGCACTCACTGCATTTTTTAAGAGACTGCAATAAGCTGATCAACTCTATGGTCGAGCGCCACGGTCAGGTTTACTACAACTACTACTTGCACACCAAGGTTGTTGGCCTGATGAGCCCTGAAGGCAACGAGTTTGTGCTATTGGATCGCGCCAAGAATTTCTCCAGCCGCAAAGCTTGGAACATCTCGCTAGCTGAGCTATTCCCGAATGGGCTGATGCTGCGTGACGGCGATGAGCATCGCTATCATCGACGCTTACTCGGTGCGCCGTTCAAGGCCAAAGCACTAGAAGAATATGTGGGCATTATGAATGCCGACATCGCCAACACACTGACGACCTGGCATTCCACGGGGTCGGTGAAGGTCTACCCCTTAATGAAGCAACTGACGCTTGATCTCGCTGCGAAAGTGTTTTTGGGCGAAGACTTGGTCGAGGAAGCCGATGCGGTAAACGAAGCCTTTGTGGATGTGGTTGATGCGTCTATGGCGATAATCAAGCACCCCGTATTTGGGCAAAAGTACCGCCGTGGTTTGGCAGGTCGAGCTCTGCTCGAAGACTATTTTCAACAACGTGTTGACGCTAAGCGAGCGTCTTCTGATACGGACATGTTTGCCGAGATAAGCCGCGTTGAAGACGAACAAGGCGAACGATTTTCTCGTCAGGATGTGATCGACCACATTATTTTCTTAATGATGGCGGCGCACGACACCACCACTAGTTCCTTATCAAGCATCGCCTATGCGCTCGCCAAACATCCTGAATGGCAAGACCGTATCCGCGCTCAAGCCCAACAGTTTGGCGATTCATTAAGCTATGCTGACATGCCCGAGTTCACCTCGGCCGAATGGGTGTTTAAGGAGGCATTGCGACTTTATCCTCCACTGCCGATCATTCCACGCACCGCAATCCAAGACTGCGAATTTGAAGGCTATGAGATAAAACGTGGTGACATGTTGCATGTCAGCCCTTCTTTCACCCATAAACTAGAATCTATTTGGACGGACCCCGAACTGTTTGATCCAACCCGCTTCTCACCAGAACGTGCGGAAGACAAAAAACATAAACATGCCTTCGTCCCCTTTGGCGGTGGTGCACACAAGTGTTTAGGAATTAAGTTTGCGGAACTGCAAGTCAAGCTTGTTATGTTTCATCTACTTTCACGCTACCGCATAGAAACGCCGGAAAGCTACACCATGCCGTATGCGCCCGCACCGATAGGTAAACCCAAAGACTTGCTACCGATTCGCTTATTGCCTATCTAATTGTTGCTTATCTAAGAACTGGCGATCGGGCTAAGACCTGATTAAGACTTGCGCACCAATTGAACTCGATCTCGAGTGCGCGTGTAGTCGCTGCCCGCCATTCGGCCAACGGCATCGAACGCGTCTGCATCTATTTTATAATCACTGATTGCGTGATCTTGAACAGCAACGCAAACAACATCGCCCAACACCAAATGCCCAGACAGTGTCTCACTGCCTAAATCAACAATTTGATTCAG
>CAZOIG010000557.1:0-2674 GCA_964579235.1 uncultured Gammaproteobacteria bacterium | reverse complement strand
ATTTCCATTTTTTGCGCCGGCGTCATCGGGTCAATCAAGGCTTGATTGCCATCGCGCAGATCAACACTGCACCACATTGGACTCGTGTCGAGCGTTTTGCTGGGCCAGCGTCGGTCAGGCTTATTAATTGTGACCATTGGCGAGTACTTGCTCGCGTCAAATTGCTTTGGCGTATTAGTGTTAGAGGTCATGATGCTAAAAATAATTGTTGGCAGTGATTCAGGTATGAGTCGAAGTATATCTTGGAGCCAAGAACGATTATCGCCAAAATGCTACTCCAATGGGCAGATAATAGTGATAAAGTAACCCAAAAATAGATTTATTAGATTTTATCACCAATAATGGATAAACCACTAGCCATGTCTGACTCTCAAATTCAATTTGATAAAAAGGACCTTGCAATCCTCAAAGTTTTGCAACACAACGCCCGCATCAGCAACCTAGAGCTTGCTGAAGCCGTAAACCTCTCGCCTACTCCCTGTGCTCGCCGCGTTAAACAATTAGAGGAACAAGGCGTGATTAAGGAATACTGCACCAAATTGGATGCCGAAAAACTAGGGCTGAACTTAACAGCCATGATCAGCATCACCATGGATAAACACACGGCGGACCGCTTTGAAAAATTTGAGAAAGCCGCCGCGCAATTGCCTGAAGTAATGGATTGCTATGTGGTTACTGGGCAAGACTCCGATTTCTTACTACGAGTGTTGGTAAGAGATATGCGACATTACGAGGAGTTTCTACTTCGGCGGCTCACAAAGCTAGACGGAGTGAGTGGGGTGCATTCAAGCTTTGTGCTGCGCCACCCAATCAATAAAAATGAGTTACCACTCGACTACTCTTGAGCGCCTCATTTTAAGGTTACAATGCAGTCCAGTGGATGCAGAACAGCCATAGCTCACCTAAAAAAAACTAAAGCCAACTCATAACCAAAGTAAGGAAAACAAACATGATTAAAAAGTCACTCATCACCATTTTGCTCATAATCGTTGCCTTAGTCGGCCTTACTTACGCCAGCGGCTATGGGTTTTTAATTACCGCTGCGCAACGCGTTTACCTGCAAGGTAACACCACCGCCAACATCAACGATTATCAACAGTTTTACACGCGCACCATTCAAGCAGGCATTAAGCAAGCGCTGAATGAATCATCTAGAGTCAATTCAAAGCCTTTATCTGAACAGTTTCAGCAAGACGTGGCTGATCAAGGCATAGCGGCGTTTTTAGTGATTCAAAATGGTGAGATCGTGAGTGAGCGATACTTTAATGGCTATAACGATCGCAGCAAGACCAACTCGTTTTCAATGGCGAAAACTGTGCTCACGATGATGGTCGCCAAAGCCATTGATGAGGGGCATATAGAGTCTTTTGATCAACCGCTGATTGAGCTTCTTCCAGAATTCTCTGACGACCCATTGGCAAAAGAAGCAACGTTGGCGCAGCTCTCATTAATGACCTCGGGCTATGAGTGGACCGAGCATTACTACTCGCCGATCAGTCCTACGGTTGAACTACTGTACGGCTCAGACATTGAAGACTTCTTGTTAGACGGCGAATTCAGTGCAGAACCCGGTACGTTTTGGGAATACTCAAGCGCGTCCACCCAGCTTTTAGGTATTGCTCTACTGCGCGCTTTACGCAAAAGCGACCCAGATATGACGCTTAGCCAGTATTTAAGTGACACACTTTGGAAGCCGCTTGCGATGAACGACGACGGCCTTTGGCACCTCGACAATAGCGGCATGGAGTTAGTGTTTTGCTGCCTAAATACCAATGCGCGCAACTATGCGAGATTCGGCATGCTAATGCTTAACGACGGCGTATGGTACGGCAAACGACTTCTACCTGCGGGCTTAGTCGAGCAGATGATCCAACCGATAGGCGATGCGCACTACGGCTACTCCACATGGCTTGGTTTGGAACACGACCCCGCTCACTACTACTTGAGCGGACACTTGGGCCAATTTGTGATTGTGGTACCAGAACACAATATGGTCGTTGTTCGACTCGGTGAAAGCACCAGTTCTGAGCGCGACATGATCAAAGATGAAATTCCAATGCTGATTCAAGAAGCTTTAGGCCAATTGCCAAACTAAGCTTTCGTGCCGCTAAAAATTACCTACGGTATAGCGCACTGAATTCGTTCAACACGTTCAAAACAGCAGCATGTCAAAAAAAAGGGGACTCCTTAGAGTCCCCTTTTTAATTTAGCCATTAGCTTAGATTTAGAAGCTCATCCGCACTCCGGCTTCGATAGTGCGTCCTGGAGCAGGTGCAATATCTTTAACGAAACTGGCGTGATGGCGTTGCTCGTCATCAGTTAGGTTTCGGCCGTTAAGGAAGATTTGTAGCTCATTGTCACCAAGTGATACGAAGCGTTGAATGCCGATGGAGAGATCTTCATAACCCTCGGTTGCCAACTCGAATGCAGCGACGTCGTTTTGTGCATCAACATGCAGATAATCTGCCCTTACACGCCAATCGGCGCTTCTCCAATTGATGCCCATACCGAGGCGATCTGCCGGAATGCGCGGTAGGTTTTGCGCACCACCCATCACCTCAACTTCTGCATTAACGAAGTCGAATAAGGCGTCAACGCTTAAGTCACCGCCGGCAACCTTGCCAAGCTCTACTCGGGCCGTGAAGTCTAAACCGTAGAACGTTGCGTCGTCTTG
>CAZOIG010000556.1:0-3286 GCA_964579235.1 uncultured Gammaproteobacteria bacterium | reverse complement strand
TGATTCCACGTGTAGTGAAAGGGTTATAGCGGTGTCTAGGCTGAATGCGTTTTTGCCCTGATCATCGCTTACATATAGTCGATCGCTACGCGGACTCACTCAACTCTTGAACGAGCTCTTCTTTTAGATCCCAGTGCAGTGTTTCAAAGCCACTGTTTTCAAGTGCCGAGGTGCAGCTCACTTTAAAGATGTATCGCAGATCTTCGATTTGTTCTTTTAGGTTATCGAGCTGAGCGCATTTTTGATTAAGCTGGTCGCTGAGCTGAGCATAGACTTTCTCGCAGTTCGCGATTTCTTTGCTTAGCGCCCCGATCTTTCTAAAGTTTGAGGTTTGTCGTAATAGAGGCAAAAACTCCTCGCGGGCCAAGCCATACTCGTACAAGCCTTTAAGAAGGTCTTTGCTCGTTGCTTCGAGATGCTCGCCCATGTACTCATAGTGCGGGCGGGCAAATGTGGGGATTGATCGAGAAAGCACGTAGCTCTGATAGGGTGCTGTGATTTCTACTTCGATAAAGAAACGCGAGTGTGCGATTACGCGGCCTTCGAGGCGCACAGCGTTATAGTAGGTAAAGATTTGCATGTGTTTCTCCTTGATAAGAATAATCAAGGCAACGGCGAAACCGTCTCTGAAACCATCTGTATAGAAAGGTAACGCTTTAGCTGAATTTATATACCGCTCGCAAGTTGCCAATTAAATCAGCGGTAGGCTGATTTTACACCAGCCCCTTCTTCAGTTTCTAGCCATTTTTTATACGTTTGCTCGGATCAGTTGACCCGTATTGGGAAGGTCTAGTATGACACCACGATATCGCTGGTAAACGTTGTCATGGCGTAGTTTTTGTCGTATCTCTCATGCAACTTTTCCGCAATCGCGACGGCGACCTCGGACTCGCACATAATCTCTACGCGAATGTTTGAATTGGCTTCCCAAGATGCTGTTCTTGACCCGCTGCTGCCGCTGCCTCGCGCGTTGGTGATGGTGTAGCCCGTGGCACCAAGTCGTTCAATTAAACGGATAAGCGACGACTCGAGCGCGGACTCTGTGTAGATGGTGAGTAATTTCTGAGTTTTAGTTTGCATAGTAGTAATGAACTGGAGTTTATCGCTGTGGGTTAGAGTACGGCGGCATGCGCGTATTTCGCAAAGCCGTGGTAGACGGGTATCCCAATTAAGATGTTGAACGGGAAGGTGATGCCTAATGAAGCGGTCAGCGACAGGGTTGGATTGGCCTCGGGTAAAGATATCCGCATCGCCGCTGGCACGGCAATGTACGAGGCGCTGGCAAATAGAGTGGCTAGAATCGCCGTGCCACCAATCGACATGCCTATCAATGTGCCGGTTACGGCGCCAATGCAGCCAAATAAGAGCGGTACCAGCACGCCAAACGCAACGAGGAACACGCCATAGTGGCGCAGGCTGCCTAGTTGAGTTGCGGTAATTAGGCCCATCTCCAACATGAACAAGGCCAGAATGCCTTTGAACAAGTCGAAAAATAGAGGTGTGATGGATTCGATCCCATCAGGCCCACCGATCCAGCCGATTACTAACCCGCCCAGTAACAACATCACGCCTTTACCAAGTAGAACTTCATGACCAATTTGTTTCCACCGAGTGTCACTCGCAAAGCCTTTGGCTAGAACGATGCCGACCAATATGGCGGGAACCTCTAACAGCACCACGAATAAGGCCATGTGCTGTTCGAATACGACAGCGCGTGAATTCATGTAAGCGACCGCCACTGCGAACGTGCCTACGCTCACTGAGCCATAGTGCGCGGCAATCGAGGCTGAGTCGACGCGGCTCAAACGGCCAACGTGCTTGAGCAAAGGGTAAGCGATAAGTGGCAATAAAAAGCCAGCTAATACCACGGTGCTTATTTGTGGAAGCAGCGCGCTAAAGGGTTGCTGGGCAAGTTCGATTCCGCCCTTAAGACCAATAGTGATCAATAAGAGCATAGAAACGAATTCATAAATGGCGCTAGGCAAGCGGAGCTCTGATCTGAGCATCCCTGCGATTACTCCAAAAATAAAAAACCAAATGACGGGGTCTATCGACGACATACCTTACCTATTATCTGTTTGTTCAGGTCTTGGTCGTGATTGTAACGCAAAAGGGCCCAGCAAAACTGCTGAGCCCTTTTACGGCTTTACTGATCTTGGGCATCAGTTGAATCAGTCGTCGCTCACTATTCCTTTGTCAGCTTGTTCTTCCAGGTATGCCGCTAGGCCGCGGGGTAGCTTAAGGGCAAGCGATAAATCGTTCAAAAATGCGCGTTCGCGTTGATCGTCGACCTCAATGGCTAGATACGCGGCAAGGTAAACTTCGGCCCGCGCTTCTTCTGTTCGTACAGATTCGGCCAGCTCTTGAACGCTGATATCAGCCGCCATGAGTGTGAAAAGCTGTCCTTTTTGCGCGTCGTTTAAATTTAGCTCATCGACTGCTGACATAAGCTTTTTTTGCTCGCTAGCGTCTATTTGTCCGTCTGCTTTAGACGCGGCAATCATCGCCTTAACCAAAGTCATCTCTAAAGCTGTATGAGCGCGCTCGGCAGCCTCTTGGGTCGCGCCGTATTGCCCGGCGTCCGCAAGTTGTGGAGTGGCTTGCTGAATGTCTTGATCGTGTAAGGGTTGTGTTTGATTCAGCGCTTTATTGTCTTGCCAATTCGAATAGGCTTTATAGGCTAAGCCGCCCAGTACAGCGGTGCCACCATACTTAGCCATCTTCTTTGCAACTTTACGGGTTGATTTGCTACCCAGCAACAATGCCACGACACCACCAGCGGCAGCTCCGCCTGCTAAGCCACCAGGAAAACTATTTTTAATTGAAGACAGCGCGCTGTTGATAGGGTTTGGCTCGTTTGCAGCGGCTTGTTGTATCGCATCATTTTGGCGCATTGGCTGGCCCTGCGAAGTTTGTCCGCTGGCGCCCTGAGCTGCATTACTGAATTCTGATAAAAGCGTTTGTAAATTCATGTTGGTCTCGTTTGTTGTTTGGGCTGTTCGCCCGCAAATCGTTGCTCGATGTTGGTGCTCTAGGTTTTTGATCAAAAAACTGGCTTCGCCTTTTACTCCAAAATGAGCTTCTGCCAAGCGATCGCGAATATGCTTAAGTCGATGTAAAAATCATGTAAATCCGCTGCAATCGGGTGTTTCTAGCGGTTTGCTTCACGCTAAAACAAGCTAAAAGAGGCCGCTGATTGATTGGGGTGGCCAGCGGCCTCTCTAAGCGTGTTGCAACGGTCACTCTACTTAGCTCATTCCGGCTATGTCTAAGCCGAAGTGTCTAA
>CAZOIG010000555.1:0-5267 GCA_964579235.1 uncultured Gammaproteobacteria bacterium | reverse complement strand
GGGGTTCTGCCAAAAAGGCGCATGAGTTGGCTATGGAGCATGGCGTCACGATCGTGCCATTTTCAGAGCAGCTTGAAGCACCAAGTCAAGGGTTGATCGTTGATTCTCTACTGGGTATCGGTCTCAGTGGTGCGGTGCGTGGAAACAGCGCTGCCGCCATTGCACAGATCAATAGTGCAAACTGCCCAGTGCTTGCGGTCGATATTCCCTCTGGTATTTGTGGCGACACGGGCAGCGTATTGGGATGCGCCGTACAAGCCGATGCAACCATGACGTTTATTGGTGTGAAGCAAGGGCTTATTACTGGCGAGGCTCGTAGCCATTGTGGCGATATCGTTTTTGCGTCGCTGTCTGTCACTGATGACGTCTACAGCACGCAGGTTCCGAGCGCACAGCGCCTGAAGTTTACTCCTCCGCTATTGCCTTCACGGCCCATCAATTCTCACAAAGGTTTATTTGGTCGCCTTATAGTCGTGGCGGGTGATTATGGCTTCGGCGGTGCCGGCATTATGGCGGCTGAAGCAGCTTTGCACACTGGAGCGGGCCTGGTAAGTCTGGCGACTCGGGCTGAGCACGTATCGCCCGCTCTGGCTCGACGGCCCGAATTAATGGTGCTTGGAATCGAGCGAGCGTCGGAACTGGAGCCTTTGTTGAGTCAAGCCGAAGTGTTGGTGCTAGGCCCGGGTATTGGTCGCTCCGAGTGGTCGAAGTCTTTGCTGCACACTGCTTTGGTTAGAGATATTCCGACAGTGCTGGATGCAGATGGCTTGAATAGTTTGGCGAGCGAACTAAATTATCTTGCCCCGCGTGACAATTGGGTTTTGACGCCACACCCCGCCGAAGCGGCCAGATTGCTCGCTTGCAGCACGGCGCAGGTGCAAGCCGACCGCTTTACAGCCGCGACTCAGTTACAAAAACGTTATGGCGGAGTCGTTGTTCTAAAAGGCGCAGGCACTCTCGTGGCTGATGCCAAGGGAGTCTCAGTGTGCACAGCGGGTAACCCAGCCATGTCGACGCCTGGCATGGGCGATGTACTGTCAGGAATTATTGGCGGACTCATCGCGCAAGGCTTATCTATCAGTGAAGCGACCAAGCTCGGCGTTTGGGCGCACGCAACTGCGGCGGATCAAAGCTTAGACAGCAAGCACTTACTCGCTACCGAGGTATATACTCATTTGCGCGGCTTGTGGTAGCTCGACCAAGCCTTTGAGGCAAATTTCAATCATTCAACATCAGTACAGGTTTTAAACGACAATGCTTTTAAGACGAATAAGCCAACACGTGAAAAGCCAAGACTGGTTTGCGGTCTTGGTTGATTTTCTGATTGTAGTGATCGGTATTTTGATGGCCTTTCAAATCACCACATGTAGTTCAGGTCGCGAAGAAAAGCGTATCTACGACGCGGCTCTTGATCGCGTTGTATCAGAGTTGAGGAGCAACCTCGAGGCGCAAGTATGGCTGCGCAAGGGTATCGCTAAGGAATTGCCGCTAATTCAAGAGGCACTGGAAGCACTGCGTTCGTGTCGAAGTGATCACGCTTCGCTTACGAGTATTGAGACAGCTTTAGTGCCCTTAAACTCGCCCTACGTCTTGCTCTTTCAAACGTCTGCACTGAAACAGTTTTTAAATAATGACGCGTTTCTTGCGTATCAACAAGCGGATGCCCGTGAGGCGTTAGATAGATTGTTGCGACGGGCCGAATATTTTTTGGCTGAGGATAGCTTAAGGATGGCTAGGCAGTTTGAGGCTTTTGACTTGGAATCGAGTTCTCTGGCTCGCGGAGAGCTCAGGGTTGATGGACCTGATGATATCTTGGCGGTCATGCTGAGCGACAATCCGCTCAGCCCTCCGTTGTTCAGAGAACCTGAACTTGTGTTACCACTGGAGTTGGCCTGCAAGGATAAAGCGTTTCTTGCAAAGCTTTATAACTGGGAGTCGGATGCGTTTCGAATCTCAATTGTGGCGGGGGTATTACAACCTCAGCTAGAGAAAGCACTCAACTTACTCGGGCATCCCCATGAATGAATCAGCAACCGTTTCACAGACCGACTTATTATTGATCATCACGGCTCAAAGTGACGCGCTCGGTACGCACATAGCGATATTTTTAACGTTGGTTACCGCGTATTTAGTGGTGGCATACCTTGTGGGAACCAAACTCACACGCGCGCAGGTGTCGGTCGCTACATCGATCTATCTCATCGCCTATATCTTTGAATCGATTATCATGATGGCGATTTTCCGATCCGTGATCAATGGAATCCAAAGGTATAGAGAGCGGTTTACGGTATACGATCCCGAGTCTATCTATAGCATTGTGGCTGCGGGTTATATTGGAGTGGCAATATTAACGCTTATTTTGATGGCGTCGCTTTGGTTTATGTGGAGTATTCGCCACCCCAAATCGAGCAAAACCGAGCACGGTAACTAAGTCTTTTTCACGTCGTTTCCCTGTTTTTATAAGGCTGTTATAGAGCTGACCGCTCAGTGCGATCATTGCGTTCAAAGCCGATCAATAAGTGACTTTATCCTTTAGGCGCAACTCGAAAACAGAGATAGATGTGTCTCAATATCGGTATACTCAAAGTGGACTGTTTTAATATATTCCTGACCTCCTGTTCATTATGTTTTTAAGAAAGGCATTTCTGTTCCTACTCAAACTGCTACCTCTACCTTTATCGTACAGACTCGATTTTGCTATTTCAGACGCGCTCTTCGCGCGGTCGGGGATAGTTTCAGCTCATTCTTTGTTTGGAAAAAATACTTTCCACTGCGATACGAAAGACATCGTTCAGAAAAACTTTTTATTGCATGGTTCAAATGCAGTCTATCCCATGTTGCTAGCGAGCAAACTCTTAGCAGAGGGAGATATCGTTTTGGAAGTAGGGGCCAATGTTGGTACTGAAACACTTTCGTTGTCCAATCTAGTTGGAGACAGCGGAAGTGTAATGGCTATAGAGCCTGATCCCGCGAATCTTCAGAAGATCGAAGCATGCGTCACTTTTAATGCGATAAAAAATGTAGAGTTAGTGCAGAGGGGAGTTGACTCTGAGGCAGGGAGCTTGAGCTTCGTTCCAGGCTCTTACGTTAATTCTGGCGTTGGTTTTTTTACGAGCACTTCAAAGGAGGATCGAAGCATAAATGTTTTGGAGGTATCCACTCTTGATATATTGGCCGAGAATTTAAGACCTAAATTGATCTTCATGGACATTGAAGGTTTTGAAATAAGAGCGCTCCAAGGCGCAGACAGGATATTGAAACAGTCTAGACCTGCGATTATATTTGAATTCAACTCCGCCCTGATAAGTCGAGCTGGAAGTAAAGTTGAGGATTTGGCTGATATCTTCAAGCAAAATGATTATCTTTGTTTCGATATTGGCGCGAAGCTTAAAGCGATACCCTTTCCGCTACATGAGAGTTTTGATACTGACTTTCTTGCATTACCTAAAGAAGATGTTGGCCTAATCAGCGGCCTCAAAAGGCATCAGTATTGGTGTAGATTGCTTCCGAGACTATTTTGGACGAAATAAATTTTATGAATAAAAAGGTAGGTTCTATTGGAGTTATGTATGTGGCTTTTGGCGAGAGTTATGTAAGAGAAGCAAAAAAATCTATCGCAAGTTTAAGGAAGGTGTCATCCACTATCCCTATCTCTGTTGTTACAGATAAAGAGTGGTACGATGAATACGTACCAGATAAATTTTTGATTAGAGACCCCATTTTTAGTTTTGAATGTAAGCCCATATATATTCCCGAAAGTCCTTATGACAGAACTCTATTTCTCGACACAGACACTTATGTGGCTCGGGACATCACTCCTGTCTTCAATCTTTTGGACTACTATGATATCGGGGTGCTATTTGGTGGTAATCAGTTAAATGACACTGGAATAGAGTGTCACCTGCAATGTTCGTCAAGCACCATACTGTTTAAAAATAACATAGCTGTAAAAGATGTCTTTCGTCGCTGGACGCAAATTTACTTGGAACAAAAAGAGGTGATTTCTAATGTCAAGGACTCAAGAGGGCTAGGAGATCAGCGTTATTTAGCTATTGCGATCGCTAAGTCAAAGGCCAGACCCTTACATCTCGGCACACATCTTAACTTTATCTTATGCGCCGAATCTGTAGCTACGTGCCCACCCTATGTTTACACAGGAAGAAATGTAGACAACGAGTGGGCAAACTATCGCTTAACCAACAAATGGGACACGGCTGTTGATTGGAAAGAGCGAATATGGATGCCGAACATTAAAGGGGTTTTTCCGCGAGGGAGGAGAAAATATGATCCTATCTTGCTGTTGGCCCTTGGGGTTAGACGGCTTGTAAACAGTTTATATGAGAAGTTTTGGAGGTTACGGAGATATTTTTTTGAGCGACGGTCTAAGCACTGACACCTTAGAACCAGTGTGCTCGCAGGTATGGAGCTACCCTTAAGTAGGATATTTACCAAAGTCAAAATATAGAATAGTAGCTCGCTGGTAGAGCTTAGGATTTAGGATGGTTAAAGAACATTTGCTGCGTTTCCGGTTTTCCTACTACTAAGATTCAATAAACCTTATGTTTTAGACAGAATGTGCGACACCCAAAGGGTGGCGACTAGAACCTTTCAGGGTTAAGTCTTTTAAAAAAGCCAAAAAAACCCTAGCTCAAAAAGAGCTAGGGTTGAGTGTGTCCCAAAATTAGTCAGGTTTTGTATTTTAGAGCTGACCACTAAGCGTGATCATCGCATTGAGCGGCTCGCCAACGGTGGCTTGATGCGTGGAGTGAGCATTGGGGAAATACAACTCGTCGGTCAAGTTTCTGATATTGACTTGCACTCGCATGGTGTCCGACAAATCGTAGTAAGCCGAGGCATCAAAGCGTGTATAGCTTGGCAAGACTGCGGTATTGCCATTGTTGATAAAACTCTCGTCTTGGTAGGTCGCACCAATTCCAAATCCAAACTGCTCGCCAACTTGAATCGTGTTCCACACAGAGAGCATGTTCTCTGGTAACTCGCGCGGAGCGAGACCTGTAGGGCCGCTGCGGCTTACTTGCTCGCCGTCTAGATTAGTGTAGCTTGCGATCATGGCCCATTTATCTGTTACTTGGCCATTGAGCTGAAGTTCGAATCCAGAGATGTCGGAGTCAACGACATCCAGTGTGGAAGGGTCGTTGTCGGCAACTTGGGGTGAGCTCTGCTCGTTTTCAAACAAGGCTGCCGTTAGGCTCATGCCAGTCACCATATCCCACTTAACGCCCACTTCAAGGTTGCTGAACGTGTCC
>CAZOIG010000554.1:0-3191 GCA_964579235.1 uncultured Gammaproteobacteria bacterium | reverse complement strand
AAAAGTGGCAAGGCAATTGATGTGCTGGTGAATAACGCGGGGGCGCTACTAAACCCTCGTCAAACCACAACCGAAGGCTTGGAAGCGAGCTTCGCGCTCCTGTTGTTGTCACCTTATGTACTGACCAACGAATTACTACCTGTACTAAAAAAATCAGGAAGCGCGCGGATTATCAATGTTTCCTCTGGAGGCATGTACGCCAAGCGCATCTCAGTTGGTAACTTAGAGAGCAACAAAGGCGAATACAGTGGTGCGGATGCTTACGCACGCGCCAAGCGCGGTTTAGTCATCATGGGCGAAGAGTGGGCAAAGAACTGGGCTGATTTTGGTATCACCGTACACAATATGCACCCTGGCTGGGCTCTAACGCCTGGTTTAGAGGTTGGCTTACCAGACTTTGCGACCAAAATGCGCAAGGTATTGCGTAACACTAAAGAGGGGGCCGACACCATAATTTGGCTGGCTAGCGCCACTGAAGTTGCGAAAACATCAGGGCTATTTTGGTTAGATCGCGTTCCGCACACGACCCACTTAAGCAGCAAGACTAAAGAAACAGCAGAGCAACGAGTGGCGCTCGAAACCGCGCTTAAAGTTCACGCCCAAGCCTTTAGTTAGTTATATGCTCGGCGGTCTGCCCTTACCGTAGCGGTAAGGTAGGGTCGCCGAGAAACGTCCAATTCAAAACGACTTCGCTGTGCGCTCCACTCTCACGCTTGGCCGCAAGCACCGCAGCGCCAAAGGTGTTGTGATTGGGCGTTTGTTTTATAAAGCGCTCGGCAAATAAAGGATTCTCACGATACTCTCCCAGTACCGCCGCGCCATGAACAATCGCGGCGCCCGCCCTATTTGCGAACAACCACTGATGCGCCAAAGTGTTGATTGACGTACTTTGGTAGTACGTTGTGTAACACGCCAAAGGCATGACCGCGACCGGCTTATCAATGTTTTCAAGCGACTGAACAAACTCTGTATTCACCAAGCCTTGAAAGCCCCAACCCGTTGGGCTGGCGTGTCCATAAAAGCTCACTAGGTCTGCTCCATCGTTAATCGATTTGCTCAGTGCCTCGCGAGCCGCGCTGGTGGGGTTGTCTGCATTGTCAGCAAGATCACCTAAATAGACACGCTCAATCGAATCGTAAATCCCCAGACTGTCTAGAGAGTTACCAACAAAGATATCCATTTTGTCGGCGTACTCCAAACTCCGCCCATCGGTATCTTGCGCAACAAGAACAGCTTGCTGCGTGAGCGGTTGCTCAGCTCGTTGCGTAATCCACGCTTTAGATTTCTCAATAATCGTCTCTAAGTCTTTTGTACTGCGGACTGGCCATCGCCCGATTGCTGCATCCGGTAGGCCATCACTATCGAAATCGACGAAAGGAGCATCACTTGGGGTATGCGCGAAGTCACCTACTTTCTTGTAGTGTGATGGGAGAAAATTGAGCAAGTTCGTGTTGGTCACACCAAGAAAATCAAAGGTGTGGCCACCCACTAGCAAAACGTAGTTGACCTCGCCCTGAAGATCCACAGCCCGCAAAAAGTTATCGATAGCGTTGGGAGTGGCATTGCCAAAACCATAGGTCTCCACAATTTCTAGCCAGTCAAAAATCTGCGCGCGAAAGCCCATATCGTTCTTTAGGGCAACATAGTCTATAAGCTCCTGAGTATGAAACGCGGGATGCGTTACCACTATAAAGTTAGCGTCGCTAACATGCAGTTCATTGGGGTTTGCCGTAGCGATGGATTGGGCCTGCGGCCAAGAGTCTTTAGCGCCAACCGCATAGCGAACATCGCGCGCCTCGCTCAATGGTAGCTGCGGAAAATACGTCGAACCATCAAAGTGCTGCACTGACAGAACACTTAAATCGCCCGCTGCAGTATAGGCAAAAGCCAAATCGAGCGCTGCTGCAGGATCATCGACTTGATAGCTCAAGGCGTCTTGCCGCGCTACGAGATCATGGTATACCGGGCGGCTACCCGATGCAGGCTCAGCCGTTTGTATCAAGACTTGGTCGATAAAGACTATATCGGCCACATAGCCAGTATCCGCCGCGAGACCAATCTCTAGTATGTTGCTTCCAACTTTCAGTTGATCAGCCGTGACATCAATTGATAACTCCAGCGCTGCCAAGCCATCAAAGAACTGGTCTGCAATTAATTTGCCGTTTAGATAAACCTCAACATGGTGATCGTCTTGCTCTCCATCAAACTTAAGTCCACCCAGCAGCACTAAGTCTATTTGAGCACCTTCAGCAAGGCTGGATTCTGAACTGATCAGAAACTCGTACGCCTTTGACATAGCTTGGTCAAACACCATCAATTGCGTGTCGTACCAAGGGTCCCCATTACTCGCAAAGGGAGAGTGAGCCAATTTTAAGGACAACTCATGCTCATAGAACGGTAGCTCAGAATCACCAAACTCAGAGACCTGTCCACCCCAAGAAGTCGCGGGTCTAGCAAGACGTCGATCTAACCTAACTTGATAAACATATTGATCCAAAAAACTGGCATCAGAACCCTTAGGCTCTTTAGCCACAAAGTACACGCGGTCATCGGCACTAAAATATTGATCGGTGCTTTGTATGTAACGAGCAACCGGTTCTCCGTTCAGAGTGATTGCAAGGTTCTCTAATCGCTGTTGCCGCAATGCAGGATTTTGCGATATCAGGTCTTCTGCTATCAACGCGGTAACGCCTGCTTCAACCTCACTCACATTGAGTACGAGCTCATCATCCAAATACCGCTGCTTGAGGCTTCTCGCAATGCGCTTGTCATTTAATTTTCGCCAGCGACCGTTGACGTTGATAAAGCCTTTAGACTGCATCACCGACTCGAAATTAGCTTTTTGCGCGGTCCAATCAATCGCTTCACTCACCGCCTCGCTGCCATATACAACACCAGCTTCAAATGGCCCATAAAATTCTTCAAAGCCAGATGCATCGATTGACGACAAGCCAAATAGCTTAAGTTGACCACGGTGCTCTTTATCGAGGCGAATACGTTTTCGGTATTGGCTTTGAGTTTGAGTATCCTGCCCATCGCTAGGAATTAGCCGACGATTCAATTGTATCCACTCACCCTGATACTCAGCCCAAAGGTTAAAACCTAAATGAAAGCTTTCGGCGCTGGTTTGCCAATCAAACACGATTCGGCGATCGCTCGCATCAATTGCCACCGAGTCTAGAGTTACGGGG
>CAZOIG010000553.1:0-2650 GCA_964579235.1 uncultured Gammaproteobacteria bacterium | reverse complement strand
CAGGCAAAATCGAAGTCCAAAATCGAGCAAATCTGACAAGAATTCTAAACTGTCTGTAAACGTTACTAAAAGTTGATTTAAATCAAGCGCTGCTTGTTTTTGCCTCACTAGAATACTCGTGTTTCATCCCAATCAAACTTTTTTTAACGAAACAGAGATACCCAATGAAAACATCAAAACTAGCTTTAGCGGTCGCATTAGCGACAATGACTGCAGCGGCATCAACCGCCACATTTGCACACGAACAAGGTGATCTAGTGCTCCGCGCTGGTCCAGTGAATGTAGACCCTGATTCATCAAGCAGCGTATTGAGCCTTGGCGGCGCTGAGTTGCCGGGCACAGGCGTTACAGTTGACGACAATACGCAACTTGGTTTGACGGCAACTTGGATGTTTGGTGAAAACATCGGCTTAGGTGTTCTAGCGGCTACGCCATTCCAACACGACATCATAGAAAGTGGTTTGGGTGTAGGACGCGTTGGTTCAACCCGTCACCTTCCACCAACGGTCACCCTACAATATTTCCCCATGGATTCGTCTTCTAAGTTCCAGCCGTTTGTTGGCGTGGGCGTGAACTACACAACGTTCTTTAGCGAAGAAGTGGACCCAACCCTTGAGGGCGTATTAGGCGGCGAGTCATCCATGAGCCTTGACGATTCTTTTGGATTAGCCTTCGAGCTTGGTGTTGACTATGCGATTAACGACAAATGGGGCCTCAACGCTTCACTTTGGATGATCGATATTGATACCGACGCTGTGATCAACTCACCCGCTGGTGACGTGACGGTTGACGTTGAAATCGATCCTACAGCTCTAATGTTTGGCGCAACATACAAATGGTAAATTCCGAATAGCGAACGCAAAATCGCGCCAATCTAAGCCCCATTTGGCTTAGTTACGCGCTTCATAAAGAGCCGTCGAGCACTCATGTTCGACGGTTTTTTTGTGTTCAAACACCACGCTAATCGCGCAGTTTCACTGCTGAAAAAAGGGCATTATTGACGAGTACAAGCCAAACATCTTATCGGCGAGTTAATGAAATATCTCAAAACCTAGGTATATACTGGTTTGAGTTTAATCCCCAGAAGGAGGCCTCGGATGTGTAACTTTAATTCGCAAACCATGCCTTTCTTGCCCGCAGTGGTTGCGCTTGGCATGGTTCTTAGTGGTTGTACGAGCCTGTCCGGAGAGCTAAGCAATCAGATTGCGGCTCAGGAAGTCTACTCACAGGAAAACCTTATTACTGAGGTCATCCAATACCCGGCGTCACTCAGTCCGAAAGACCGCGTTCAATTTGCAGAGTTAAAACAGATTACACCTGAAATGGCTCGCGCGGTGACAGAACTGTTTCCAGATCGCGACGCCGTACTGGACATCAATGCCGCCACGCAAATTGCTGATTGGATGGTGGATCCGAATGGACTCGGAATGACCTATGATATTGATGCCAACTTTACGCCAATAGAAGCCTTCAGAGAGCGACGTGCAAACTGCATATCATTTACGCTACTGCTGAGGGAACTCGCTAAACAAACCGACATCAATATTGATGTTAACGAGGTCGATATCCCAGCTAACTGGGGCATGAACTTCGAAGAAAACGTCGTGTTCTACAGGCACGTCAACGGCATCCGTTTGCGCGGCCCGCGTCGACAAGTATTTGACTTAGCGCTTGACCAGTTCCGCTTCGAATACCCGCAACGACGCATTAGCGAGGCACATGCATACGCGCAATTGGTGAGCAATAAAGCGGTAGATGCATTGCGCACTTCCAAGTACGCAGAAGCAGAACATCTTATTAAGTCGGCGCTGGCAAATCATCAAGACGACCCCAACCTCTGGGTCAACTTTGGGGTGATCAACGAGCGACTCGGCAACACCGACAAAGCGGCAGCGATTTACCGTTTAGCGCTTGGTCTAGACGACTCAACCTTGGTCGCAGTCTCGAATCTAGCGCGGGTCTATGAAAAAATGGGGCTACTAAACGAGTCTAAACTGCTGCAAAAAAGGGCTGAAAAAATTCGCTCTCGCAACCCCTATCAACAATTCTTTCTTGCCAAAGACCACCTCGCCAATGGCAATGCTCGGGCGGCACGGCGACACATTAATAAAGCGCTTAGCATGCACAACAAAGACTCGCGTTTTTATGAACTTCGGAGCCGCTCGTGGCAGCTCAGCGAACGCTATTCCAAAGCCCTAAAAGACATGCAAAAAGCCTATGAGCTATCCTACAAAGCCGAGGAACGCTTTCATTACAAGAGCAAAGCCGTGTACATAGCCCATCAGATTAATCGCCAGAACAAGGAGCGCACTGCGAAACAGTTGCAGACCATGATCAATCTTAGATCAGACTTTTAGATGAATAGCTTACTCAAAGAGCCGAGACAACGGCTCTTTGTGTGAGTTAGATTGTGTGAGTTAGATCAAGACGCTTGCGCCGTTGCGGCGTACTCGTTGAGCCGCACTAACCGGCCTGGTCTGGCGGCAAGCACTTCATCGTTGTCGATGACTTGCTGGCCCGAAACAAACGTTGCGCGATAGCCAGTTACCGGCTGCAACAACCTTTGACCACCTGCTGGTAAATCTTGCACCATCTGCGGCACACCAAGATCCAACTTGTCATAGTCAATCACATTAATGTCGGCTTTCAT
>CAZOIG010000552.1:0-1891 GCA_964579235.1 uncultured Gammaproteobacteria bacterium | reverse complement strand
GCCTAGCGCTTATCTTTGGTTTATTGATTAGCGCCTGCGGTCAAAAAGGCCCGTTAATCGTTGAGCCAAGCGACCCAACGCCAACCGAAGCTCTGCAAGAAGACGCGATTGACATCGACACGACAGATAAAGAACCAGGCGGCGAATAGCCTCCTAGTACGGCGCCGCGCGCCGAAAGCAAATTACCGGCAACGCTTGCCGCAGTCTATACGCAAAGACTGTGGCCCATTTTTTAGGTCGTAGCAGTCACGTTGCTGTTACGACCACCTTCCGACAACCGCTCACCCAGACTAAACCCGACACTCGATATTCTTCGATGTTTAGTAACTAGTGGCTTTCACAGGCCTCACTCGCTCTGATTATGTCCGCATTTACACGAAAAAACGGGGTCTTACACTGCGAAGACGTCTCTCTAATAAGTATCGCTGCAGAATATGGCTCGCCCACTTACGTGTACTCTAAGGCCTTTGTTGAATCACAATGGCATAGTCTGAATGAGGCGTTTGAAACGCACCCGCATCAAATTCACTATGCAGTAAAAGCCAACTCTAATATCGCAATCCTTAGTGTCCTTGCGCGACTCGGATCTGGTTTTGATATTGTCTCGGGTGGCGAATTGTTCCGGGTATTAAAAGCCGGTGGCGACCCCACTAAGGTGGTCTTTTCTGGTGTTGCCAAATCAGAAGACGACATTGAATACGCGCTTAACTCAGGGGTTGGCAGCCTAAATATTGAATCGACCGCAGAACTTCTACGCATCCAAGATGTTGCTCAAAGGCTGAACAAAACCGCCCGCATAGCACTGCGCGTTAACCCAGATGTCGACCCTCAAACCCACCCTTACATTTCGACTGGACTTGCAACAGCAAAATTCGGCATCCCCATTGATGCGGCTCATCAAGTGTATAAAACAGCCGCAGGCTTAAGCCATATCGAAATATTTGGAGTGGCTTGTCACATCGGGTCGCAAATTACGTCAACCTCGCCGTTCAGTGACGCCCTAGAGCGCGTGATTGATCTAGTTGAAGCACTCGCCAGCGATGGCATCCACATTCAACAGCTCGATCTTGGGGGCGGCCTCGGCATACGTTATGACGACGAAGAACCACCTACTCCCAGCGCCTATGTTCAAGCCATGCTGGATACGTTAAAGCTACGCGGCGTCGATCTACCGGTGGCGATTGAGCCAGGTAGATTTATTGTTGGCAATGCTGGGGTACTCCTCAGTAGCGTTGAGTATTTGAAAACCAACTCGGCTCAAGGAAGCACCAAAAATTTTGCCATCATTGACGCAGGCATGAACGATTTAATGCGCCCATCCTTATATCAAGCGCACCACGACATCCGACCAGTGGTTGAGTCTTCTGTCGCGAAAGCGGTATACGATGTGGTCGGTCCGGTCTGTGAAACTGCGGACGTCTTAGGCTTTGATCGAAGTTTGTCGCTAAGCGCGGGCGACCTAATTGCGATTGATTCGGCTGGTGCGTACAGCTTTGTAATGGCGAGTAACTACAACTCAAGGCCACGTGCAGCCGAAGTAATGGTTGATGGCGATAAGGCCTACTTGATACGAGAGCGCGAGACTTTAGAGCAGCTCATTCAAGGCGAACACACACTTCCCTAATACTGAGTAACGATGACCAACCCACTTTTAAATTTCGAGCAACTGCCAAAGTTTGCACAAATTGAAGCCAAACATGCGATCCCTGCACTCGAATCCGTGCTGAGCGAGGCCAGAGCATCGATCGCCGAACTGAGTCGAATCGATGGCCCCAGCTGGGACAATTTCGCAGACCCGCTTGAAACGATTGATGAGCGCTTAGACCGCGTGTGGTCGCCCATCAGCCATTTAAACTCCGTGCAAGACTCACCTGAGCTTCGCGACGCCTAC
>CAZOIG010000551.1:0-3294 GCA_964579235.1 uncultured Gammaproteobacteria bacterium | reverse complement strand
CACCGCAGCCGCATGGATTTTGACTAACACGTGATCCTTGCGGATTTTCGGTGTTGGGACATCGCGCAGCTCCAAAACATCAGGGGCGCCGTATCGCGGGCAATAGATCGCTTTCATTATTGTCTCCGTTCATTCACGCTAGAGAAATCGTGTTTTCGGGTTTTCTTACGCGCCATTCGCAATGTTTATGTTGGATCAACATCGGATCCGGCGAATACCGGCGCGAAAGAAATTACGAATTAGGCGTGGTCGTTTAGCTGGGCTGGTCTTCGTAGGTGAAGACCTCTTCCAGTGGCTTTTCGAAAACCCGCGCAATTTGAAATGCAAGCTCAAGTGATGGCGAGTATTTTGCCTTTTCGATCGCAACGATCGTTTGCCTGGTCACGCCGACACGCTCGGCAAGCGTTTTTTGGGTCATTTCGTCCGCATCAAATCGCAGACGGCGGATTTGGTTTGAGATTTGTGTTTTACCCATGGATCAGTAACCGCGACGATGTTGATAGACGCGGATTACACCGCTGAGCAGACTTCCGAAGAAAAACGCGTAAGTTATACCGAGTAGTACCCATTCTGCGGTCCAGCCTGAGGCCGCAGCAAACAATATCCCGATAAACATCATGCCTGTTAAGTAATTTCCAAATCGATCGCCTAAACGTTCGATATGGCGGTCCCTTTCGTCAACTGTCGTGTCAGTGTCCTCGGTGTTTGTTACGATTGAATACAGTATTTCGGCCACAATGACCGCGACTATATTCGCAACTATTCCGATTCCAATGAGCCAAAGCGTTTGTTTGGCTTGACCCGCGAACCCACCGAGAGCGTCTACGCCGACGTCGCGCAAGGGAACGTGGATGCGCGTATAAAGTAGGTAAAAGAACACTGCGCCCACGGCCAGTGACGCGATGACTGTTCGTTCTTGAAACGACATTCTTTGATCTCCATGACATTTGTAAAGTAATGTAATGCAGACTTTGTGTAAGAAATATATTACCTTGTGTAAAGTATTTTTTACCTAATGGGGTAAAAAATGTATATCTCTCTTTAATAACAAATGGTTATCCCATTGCTTCCTGTGATCAGAATTTAAAGGAAGTTTTCATGCGCAACAAAATGGAAGCACAAGATACGACTCGAATGCCATAAAAAGACAGAAAGACTTGAGTTTAACTTATTTCGAACCACAAGCCATTAACATTGATGCTGCAGGGCTCACCGCAGCTCACTGTATAGTATGTGAAGTATCCATGAGGTTTGCGTGCGATGTTGCCACGATCAATCAATTCGGAGACCTTTTGACCATCTGGCTGATCAAAACGCGTTGGTATGTGCACACGTTGCCCACCGGATACAAGCATCGGCTGAGTTGGCACAGTACCGCCTAGCGCATTCTGCGGGATGAAAATAGGCTGCGCTTCGGGATGGGTTAAAAGAAAACGGCGATCGAAACGGATTACGTCAACTTTTTGGACTTCGATAAAACGGCCAGTTTTCGTCTTTACTGGATCACGGCGGCGAAGCGCCTCGAATGGTACATGCCCAAACGACGTGAGAACACGCGACTTGGCTCCAAATCCTGGCATGTCCCAAGATTTTGTGACAACCGGCTGTATTGGGTTTTCGACGGGTTTATTTGTTGTAAGGGCTTGCTTCGCAACACGCTGAAGCAATGCATCTTCTAACTCTATCTGACTCACTCGTTAACGCCTTTTAACTCACACAAAGGCCCCACATCCAACTTCAATATACATGATTAACCAGTTTTCACAATGCTGAACTCTACTTAAACGTGTGCAAATTGCAGGACAGACTGTTTCCCTTACGTAAACCTATTAAAATAATTAGTGGGATCAGAGGTTTAACGATGGTGCCCCCGGCCAGACTCGAACTGGCACGGGCATACGCCCAAGAGATTTTAAGTCTCCAGTGTCTACCATTCCACCACGGGGGCACGCGCCCTTCCTAGGCGGTTGTTTGCGTCGCTTCAAGAGTCAGATATCAATTCCTTGCGGTTCTTCGATAAGCCGACGTTCAGCCAACCAAGGATTCAACGCGAGCGCATCCTTAAGTGCTTGTTGTGCCTCATCAAATCGCCCTAACCCCATGAGCGTCAAACCACGTCCAGAAATTGCTGCGATGTGATTTGGCATAAGTTCAATAGCGCGATCCAGGTCAGTCAAAGCTGCACTGAAATCCTGCTTGAGATAACTCGCAAACGCGCGCTGATTCCACCCTTCGGCAAAATTTGGACAGTATGAAACCAATTCATCCAGCTTGTCCCAAGCTGACTCATAATCTTGAGATTCTCTCAGCGCCATGCCCTGATCAAGAAGCATCTGCGAACGGGCATCCGGCGCGTCAGTCCAGATTCTCCAAAGCTCTTGGCTAAGCAGGCTGGCGACTGCCGCGCTATTTGCTTGCCCCAACTCTAAATGAATCTCATCTAACCTGTCTTGATGATCAGGGTTTGCGGGGCAAATTTCCGCAAACGCGGGCGTTGCAGCAAATAAGAGAGGCACCAACCACTTCATGTGAACAAGGTGCTGTTTTTCGGTGTTGGGTCAAGTCACAGTTTTGTGCAGCCGATACCGTTTCGCCCGTATCTAACCGGTCGCGCCGACCTTTGCGGGCTTTATGCCCTCTTCCTTGATCGCCTGCATCGCAACATACGTCGAAGTGTTTGCAACATGAGGCAAAGTCGAAATTTTCTCTGCCAAAACAGACCGGTAGCCTATCATACCATCTGTGCGAACTTTAAGTAGGTAATCAAAAGAACTTGCGATCATGTGACATTGTTCCACTTCAGGAATCTTAGAAACCGCGTCATTGAATGCGGCAAGCGCAGCTTCGCGTGTGTCAGATAGTTTGATCTCAACAAACGCAACATGCTCGCGCCCGAGCTTGATGGGATCGAACAAGGCGCAATACCCGCGGATGGTCCCGTTCTCTTCTAATCGTCTCAACCGCGCCTGCGTGGGTGACTTGGACAACCCGATCTTATCGGCCAAGGCGGTGACACTGATGCGCCCTTCGACGGCCAAAATATCCAATATCTTGCGATCAAATGCATCAATCGTGAAGCTCATGTCGGACTCCGTTTTCATGGGTTTAAAGTCGTTTTGACTGCAAAATAGAACAACTGAGGTGATATTCCTTTCAATTTCTCATTACAATAGTTTTATTGATACCGGAGGATGCCATGGCGCAGCACGATCTAAAACCTATTCGCAAAGCAATTGATGCGCATATCTACGCAGACGAAATGGCCTGTGTTGAAAAGCTCGTGAAAGCCGCCAG
>CAZOIG010000550.1:0-1548 GCA_964579235.1 uncultured Gammaproteobacteria bacterium | reverse complement strand
CTCAGAGGTGAAGTCAGCAGAAATTGATTTGGTGGTGCGCGCCATGTCTATGGGACAACTGCATCACGCCATGATGGGCACCGCCGCCGTCGCGATTGGCATTGCCAGTGCAGTACCGGGCACCTTGGTCAATCTTGCTGCCGGCGGAGGGTCGCTCTCGTCAGTTCGGTTTGGTCATCCTTCGGGCACGCTCAAGGTGGGCGGCGAAGTGACACAGAATGAGGACAAAGACTACCGAGCGGAGAAAGCCATTATGTCGCGCTCAGCTCGTATTCTGATGGACGGCAACGTGCATGTACCGAGCGACTTCAGTTGATTACGATTAGATTCGATAAAACGTCGATATTTGACTAAACCTTCCCCCCGCTTGCTCTAAATTGCGTCAATTAGCTTAAAACCGGTAGGCAGCGGATCAGTGTGACTGTTGATTTGCGCGCCAGCGTATCGCTTTTGTTCAACTGTGTACTTCTATTGAGTCTGTCTATGTTTACGCCATCAGTTCTTACTCCATCACAAGGTTATGCGTCACTTCGCAAGCGTCGTTTTAGCACTTGTTTGACCTTTCTATGCTTGAGTTGCATTGCGCCGCTCAGCGCGCAGGAAGCGCAGCCCGAGCTTGAAACCGTAGTGGTTACCGCTACTCGTCAGGCCGAAAGTACCGACAATGTGCCGCTTAATATTTCTGTCGTTTCGCAACAAGACTTGGCAGAGATCAGCGCGGTACATATTCAGCAAGTTTTAGCACGCGTGCCCGGCGTGAGCACCCAGCGTGGTAACGGCCAGGAATCTCTGCCGGGAATTCGTTCGGCGGTGCTAACTGGTGCTGGCGCCTGCGGCAGCGTATTGGTGCTTGAGGACGCAATTCCAGTTCGAGGCCCCGCCTTCTGCAACGTCAACGAGCTGTTTGATACGCATTTTGAGAATGCTAATTCAGTTGAAGTAACCCGTGGTCCGGGTACAGCTTTTTATGGCAGTAACGCCTTGACCGGAATGGTTAATGTCAATTTAGCGGCAGACGGTCCTGAATATCTATCGTTAGAACTCGGGTCAAATAGTTATTGGCGCGTTCAAGGTGCGCAAAATTTAAGCGGTGATGCGAACAATCGCTTGGCGGTGAGTTTAACGCGTGACGGTGGCTTTCGTGATGATGCGGGCTTTGAGCAAGCAAAATTCAGCTGGCGACACGCGAGTGGTGATGAGCAGAACGGTTTTAAGGCGGGCCTCACATTTACCGATCTCGATCAGGAGACAGCGGGCTTCATTGTTGGGGAGAATGCGTATTTGGATAAAGAACGTTCTCGTCAGAATTTAGACCCTGAGGCATTTCGCGACACGCGCTCGTTGCGCGCTTGGGGACGTTGGCATCGACAGATTTCCGATAAGCAGTCGCTCCAGTTCGCAGTGTACGCGCGAGATACGGAAATGGACTTCTTGTTGCACTTCTTACCCGGCGACCCATTAGAGCAGAATAGTCAAACTGGGTTCGGTTGGCAGTCGTCCCTAACAACTGAACACAATTCAGCTTTGAGCTCTTCCTTTGGAAGTGAC
>CAZOIG010000549.1:0-3139 GCA_964579235.1 uncultured Gammaproteobacteria bacterium | reverse complement strand
GCTCGTAAGCCAAAAGCTTACGACGCAAAAAAGCCCAATAGCTGCTGCAGTTATTGGGCTTTTTTATTTTTACATAGCTAAGCATTCGCGTTGCGCGAAATGAGGGTGAGTGTCATTGAAGACCTCACAATAGATGTTTTCGCACCTTTCTAACGTAAGCATCACCCGCACTACTCGCCTGAGTTTTTCCTGTGTTGTATTGGCGAAGCGACTGATCCAAACATTCTGAATCCATACCTTCGACGCAGACACGTTCAAAAATCTCTTTGAAGATTGACGAGCCGATCAACACGTTATTGCATGGATCCATAGCTGTTGCTACCGACATCCCCATCCGAGCGAGATGCCAGCTGTTTACCTGCATCAATCCGACACTAATATTGACCTGATGGTGTAATGAGGCTTGTGCCACTGCAATCGAGTATTCTGCCTCGTCCGCAGTTTCAGGTAACAAATAGTAATCACTGTAGTCATAACTGCCCGACAGTGCGTAAACGTAACCTGAGCTTTCAGTCATAATTATAGCCTGTAGGATATCGGCGGGCATACTTGGAACCGCGCACGCTGCGATCAATTGCGCTAGGGAGTCACTCAAAAATCTCACTCGTCTAAATACTCGAATTCGTCCGCACTAATTAGACGGGTCTCAACCACATCTGCTATCACTTGGTCACGCGCACGCACATCTAGCGCGTTAATTTGGTTTGCAAATAGTAAATCGGCATCCACTAAGTTTTGGTTACCTAGGCTCAAATCACCCGTCATCGGTCGGCTACCATCGCGAGGCAGTAATGCGTAATGAGAAACTTCATAACCTGGTCTTAATACAACCACTGTAACCCTTGCCGTCGCCGCATCAAAACTTGCTAGCGGACCCCATTCTTGAACTATAGTTTGAGCGCTGACAGTGTCGCCTACTTCGGTCGATATCTGCAGAGAATCTCCCTCAGGTGTAACACTAAATGGTTTACCAAAACCATTATTAAAACGCCGCGAACCCTCAGCCTCAT
Organism: uncultured Gammaproteobacteria bacterium; assembly: GCA_964579235.1. Taxonomy (GTDB): domain Bacteria; phylum Pseudomonadota; class Gammaproteobacteria; order Arenicellales; family Arenicellaceae; genus Arenicella. The sequence continues at coordinate 2,129 of CAZOIG010000549.1, read as the reverse complement.
AACCAGGCAATAATTTCGCTACCAATAAGGCGTTGAGATTTGCAGGCCAGGAACCATTTCCTTCGTTTACAAAAAAAGCCTTTGCCGCGTTGCTAAGCTCGAACAAGCCTTGCAAAGTGTACTGCTCTGCAACGCTCTTACTGTATTCCTCTCGAAGAGGAACAAACTGAATCGTTAGCAGGGTGAGTACACTCAACACGATGACTAGTTCAAGTGCCGAGAATCCTGCTTGAGATGTTGCACCTCTAAACTCCATTTTTTGCTTATTCATAAAAGACACCCCATTTTGTCTATCGAATAACCCGAAAAACCCACAGAGGGATGGGTGTCCAAATAAAAAAACTCTTCTTTCATATAGGTAAAGTGATCTGGCCCCGAACGCTTGGTTTGGCCCGCCATAATGAGTCGCAGTTTAATGTCGCTTAGAGCTTCATTATTTGGATTGATCAGTCTCAAGACGGCGAGTGCCCCCGCGTCTGTAGACGAAGCATCCACAATAGCTTTTCCACCCAACCAACCTGCGAAGCGCCACTCTATAAATGTGTTTCTCGAAACTCTGTTTTCGGCTGAATCAGTGAGCGGAAGTTGGGTCTCGGCAAAACCCAAATCTACTGGGTCGAGCAAACCAGAATTTATAAAGTGAACGACACTAAGTTGCTCTTCGAAGTTAAGTAATTTGATATTACTCGTGACTTCACCATCTAACGGTTGCCCTAAACATTCCTGTTTAGCTTTACCCGACATAACCTTTTGAATCTTTTGGTATTCGGTAAATGTCACGAGGTCATTATTTGGCGAACCCCAGCGCGCAATCGTTAAGACCGTGATAAGCACAACAAGCGAAACCGTCACTATGTACTGCTGAAACATGTGTACGGATCCGCTTATCGAGCCTTTCTAGTCTTACTCGATCGTTAAGAGCAAACGCGGGCCTGTGGATGATGCATCACCCGATGTGGCTGTTGAAGCCGCACAAAACGCAGAAGCGACGCCATCTGCTGATTGCCCATAGCGAGCCCGTAACGAAGCGCACGCCGCATCACCGTCAGTGTCATAAGTAAGCAAAGCGTCTGCGCCTGATGAGACCGAAGCCAAGGCCGTATTTAGACCGTAAGCGTTTTCTGCAACGCCATTCGTAAATGGCTCAATATCATAGCCACTTAGAACCATCTGCTCGACAGTAATTGCGCTGTAATCATTATTAGCAATTCGATAAAGCTTCGCTGCGTTAACAAGCTTAGAGACTTCCAATATGGCTGAGTTTTTCTTTGAAGAGCTAAAGAAACCCGACGACGCTGAAACTACTGCGATTGTAGCGATCGCTATCGCTGCTACGATGGCAACGTACTCAATCGCCGTAAAGCCTTTTACGTTTGATATATTTTTCATATTTTCCCCAGTTGTTTTGAGACATTAAAAATTAAAAGCAATTATCTATGCAGCACTACAGAGCATCTGTACCAGCCTGCATTACCTGCACAAATTCGAATAATCCTAGAACCAATGTTAGTGACATGAACATCGTGCCTGCAAGCGTGAGTCGTCCTAGGCGTTTTAGGTTCCGATTTAGTAAAACACCGGCTATCTCTTGGGTCACACTAAAGCTTTGCGCTAGGGCTTCTGGCGTATCGTCTGCCGCATTGAGTTCCAAGAGATGGTAGTTTTGCTCAGAAAACACACGCTCTCGAAAACTCGGCACTGTGGACTCACCGTCGGTCAACTCAGCCAAGACCCACATTAAACGTGTATTCTTAAAGTTAGAGGCCACATAAATATCAACCATGATCTGAACCGTGTCTTGAATCGGGATGCGTTGACGCATAAAGGCAGAAACCATGCCGCAAATGTCGTATTCAAACTTCAAATCGTAAAAGCTAAAAAGCATAAACTTTTTCAACAGCAAGCGATCAGAGATGCTTGTAATGGCTTGGCGCAAGTAAATGTAGACAAAAACCGAAACAATACAGATTGCGGCTATGAGGACGCCATAGGCCAAAAAGAAGTTTCCGATGCGGAACAACATCATGTCGGAACTACTCTTGCCAACCTGCGTCAGAACGCTGTTATAGGTATCTTGATGCACCGCAGATAGGTAGACCATAAATCCGAATAGATACAGCGATGCAATA
>CAZOIG010000548.1:0-5319 GCA_964579235.1 uncultured Gammaproteobacteria bacterium | reverse complement strand
TGAGGAAATATTCGACCCTGAGTTTCTATCGTTTGATGGCGAGATAGATTCCATCATCAATCGTATTACCCCGGGTAAACGCCTCAATGTAATGGATACGGACCTCAAGGAAATCATCGCATCGGTGATTCCAGACATTACATTTGCTGAGGCCTATGCTATCTCGGGTTTGAAAATTAATATTTCGATCGCGCCGGCCGAAAAGCATCAAAAGTCACGCTTGCTAAATGCGGTAACCACTCCAAATGTAATGGTGCGCGAAGCCGTATTAGCTTCAAGCTGCATACCCGGCTTATTCAACCCAGTCACGCTGGCGGCGCGCAATGTAAAAGGCGAGCGCGTGCCTTACTTACCTACTCGTAAATGGGTGGACGGCTCTTTAAGCGACGATTTGCCGATGAAGCGTTTGGCGCGTTTGTACGGCGTGAATCACAACATCGTAAGCCAAACCAACCCGCTGGTATTACCGTTCATTAGCGCTGAGAAAGGCGGTGATGGCGTTATTTCTACCATCACTCAAACCAGTTTAGATACCTTCAAACAATGGGGCTTGGCCGCGTCACATATCTTGCAACGTCCGTTAGACGATAACTCACCGTTGAGCAAGATCATTAACGGCTACATTTCTCTGGTATCGCAGACATTCACCGGTGATATTAATATTTTGCCTGCGCAAAAAATCCTAAACCCAACCACGGCTTTATCAACCCGCTCGCCAGAAGAAATTATGGACTTGATGAGCGAGGGCGAGCGCTCAACTTGGCCACATATTGAACGTATCAGAGTACAAACTCACGTCAGCAGCACATTGCAAAGACTGGTTAATAGCTTAGATAAGAGCTTGTGGAGAAACGCTCTAAACGGCGGTGTCAGCAGTGAGCGCAAGCCAGCCAAGCCTTTAAAACTTGTGAGCGATAAAGATCGCCCCGAGCTATTGGATCAAAGCAAAAGCGGTAAAGCCTCTTAGAACTGAGCTGTGTTTAATAGAGGAATGAGATAAGTGTTAGTTTCAAGCCCACAACTTGATACAAGTTGGAAAGCACCGAACTTCTCTCTGAGCGATGCGCACGGTACAGAATACTCGCTCATCGATTGCGTTGGCGAAAATGGTTTGCTCGTGGCGTTTATCTGTAACCATTGCCCATATGTTATAGCTCTTGCTACGCGGTTCTCCCAAGACGCGAGAGTACTGAAGCAACTTGGGGTTGGCGTCGTCGCGATTATGCCCAACGACTACCGTAAATACCCCGCAGACAGCCCTGCAAAAATGCTTGAGTTTGCGGAGACTCACGACTTCAGTTTTCCTTATCTAGTTGACGAAACGCAAGCGGTTGCCAAAGAGTTTGGCGCAGTGTGCACACCCGACTTTTTCGGATTCAATAAGCATCGCCAACTCCGATATCGCGGTCGACTAGACGACGCGACCAACCCCAGCGCTAGCCGCGACAACGCCGAATTATTAGAAGCAATGAAACAGATTGCACAGACTGGTGAGGCGCCTGAACAACAGGTAGCGAGCATGGGCTGCTCAATCAAGTGGGCCGATCAGGACAGCTAACTAAATGAGCCAGAGCCTAGGCTGGCGGGCGTAGATTAAACGACTGAAGCTTTAGCGTTTGCGTTTACGAATACGCTGGCTGAACTCATCAACCCGTTCAGCTGCGTCGCGAATACGCCCTGGAATATCGATAAAAGAATTTAGGCCACCAAAGCGTTGCTTCATCGCATCAACCTTTTTGTCCAGAGAGCTCTTTCGACTAGCTACAGTGTTTTCAACATCGTCCTGCAGAGTTTTTCCGCGCGCTACTAATTCATCAATCAGTTTTTGACTTTCTTGATTGATCTCTTCATAGCGATCTTGAACGTCTTCATAACGATCAGATATCTCATCGAAGGTCTTCGCGTAAACACCTAGGCCGGCTAGCCAAACGTTCTTGGCAAACTCCTCAGCCTTTTCGCCGCTCAATCCTCGCATGTTTTCTTGCAGCAATGCTTGAATCTGTTCAATCCGGTTCTCAACAACACTGGCTTGGCTGGCAGGCGTGCCTAAAGCCTTTTTGCTTGCCTTCTTAGAAACGCGTTTGGTGACTTTCTTAGCAGCTTTTTTGGTGACTTTTTTACTGACCTTTTTAGTGACTTTAGTCGGCGCTTTCGTAGCGACTTTTTTCACAGCTTTCTTCGCAACTTTTTTAGACGCCTTCTTTGAAGCTGCTTTCTTAGACTTTTCTGGAGTAGCTGCCTGTTCGCTTACAGGCTTGTTTACTGCCTTTTTCGCTGATGTTTTCGCAGCAGGCTTGGACTTAACCGCCGCCTTAGCGGCAGGTTTAGCGGCAGGTTTAGCGGCAGGTTTAGCGGCAGGTTTAGCCGCTGGTTTAGCCGCTGGTTTGGCTATTGGTTTTTTCGCAGCAGCTTTCACTACTGATTTAGGTTTTGGTGGAGGGGCGCCCAATAGATCGGCTGGTTGACTTACAACTGATTTACCTTTCTTATCTTGTGCCATTTTTCCTCTCCCATTTCCCCTATTTGGTCAAATCAGACCGAGTTTAATTACGCCCAATTTTTAACCAATTAGGCTAGATGTTTATCCAACTGCTTGTTGATCTCTTGGCTTAACTTAGGCCCAAAAGCGCGAGTCATTAAACTGAGCTTTACATCAATTTGTAACTCACCTTGCTTAGGCTGAACTTGCGCTTTAACACCCGTAGTGTGCTTATATACATAGTTATCGCCATCGGGCGCATAACTCCCGCCCATCTTTGAAACCAATTGTTCGAGTAGGTCTTCAGCAACTGCACGGCACTCGCCTTCGTCCATATCCAGTTTTCGACATACTTGTATATTACTCATCTCAGATCTCCGCTAATACCGAGGTTTGTTAAGATATTTGTTCTTTGCGCCTCTACGAGACGTCAGCTTATAAAGCATTACTAAAACCCTGACTTGCTAAGTTGTTCTGCACGCAATATGCAATATGAGTGCTCTTACAAGAAAGGCAAGAAGTGCAGATATAAATGCTCTTCAATTGTTGACGATTTGTGTTCTGGGTCTAAGGCAATAAGTCCGTCGTACCCGCCAAAATGAATCAAGGTATATAGCAAGTTACCCGCCAACAGCTTAGCGGCATCGGACGCGTCCGCCACCTTGGACTTATTCATAACAAGAGTAACTAATCCAACCAAAGCTTTGTACAGCAGAGTTAGTAGCTTCGATAAGGAGTCGCGCAGACTAGGATAGCGCTCGTTAATTCCGCGAATGTCTTGGCTAATAAATTTAAACTGCTGCAAAACATCCGACACCACAGCAAGACCCGCTAGGGTTTCTTTGGTGTCACCAGTCGCTTGAGCCGTCACTTGTTGCAGCGTCACTAAAACACGAGCGTGAAATTGCGCGTACAACTCTTCAACTATTTGTTCCTTGCCCTTAAAGTGGTAATACAGGTTACCCGGGCTGATATTCATCTCTGTGGCCAGATCGACACTCGTAACAATACTTTCGCCACGCTCGTTTAACACAACGAGCGCAACTTCAAGAATTAAATCACGGGTGCTTACTTTTGCCATGCTGCCAGTGTATAAACAAACGTCGCAACACTCAAACTAAGAACAGCGTTCCTCAACCAATGTGTGGGAACGCTGCTAGTAGCGCTATTCAAATGCACGCTCGCCCTTTAATTACTTAGTAAAGCGTCGGCTAACAGAATCCAATGTGCTGGCGACACTTTCCAAACTGCTGGAAACGCCCATTTGATCACTGATTTCAGTCACTTTAGCCTTGAGTGACTCAACGCGCTCATTAACCTGCTCTTCGAAGGTATCGCGGCCTTCCTTTAAGTTAGCTTCAGCGTCAGCTTGGACCTTTAAGCCGCGCTCCACCAACTCGTTAAAAAGCTCAGTACCTTTTTGCGTGACTTCAGCGATTTGCTCGTCCAAATTGTTGCGCATGTTGCTGACCTCTTCTACCGAGCGATCCATTGCACCCAAGCCAGCTAGGACTGTGTTTTTTGCAAGGCCTTGGGCTTCTTCGATTCGAGTCATAAACGTAGAGCGCAACGTCTCAATCGTGCTTTCAGTCTCTGCTACCTTCGCTTCTACTTTTTTAGTCGCCTGTTTAGCAGCAGTCGTAGTTTTTTTCGTTACTTTTTTAGTCGCCTTCTTTGCTGTTTTTTTAGCCGTCATGTTGCGCTCCTTTTAGATATTAACTGGGTGTCTTGTGTTTAAGTCTTCCAGATACACGGGTATTTGGAAATTCGATGAGATCAGTTTAGTGGCGAAGTTTAGAATTCGCCCCCTAATTAGAATGCTATTTCTAACTGTATGACAGCCAAACCTGTGGAGTCGGCATTAAGAAAGCAACACGTCTTTAGCGCGATTAATCTGTTTTGCTAATGCATCACTGCCACCCCGATCAGGGTGCAACTTCTGCATTAGGCGCTTGTGTGCCAATTTAACTTCTTCGGCACTCGCATTCTCGGCGACACCAAGAATTTCGGCGGCCGGACGCTTATCCATGTCCTGATTGTTGGCTACACCGGGACCACCATTGGATTGGCTGGAGCCGTTTTCGGCGCCTGACGCTTGGCCAAAGATTTGCTTGAAAATAGGGAAATAGCTGGCCAATTGAGCAACACGCCCCGCTACTGCCATTAAGGCTGCCAAGATCCCCATTACCCAAGGGGCCCGACCAGCCAAGATCAAACCAACCACCACAATTGCACCGCCTATCAACGACCAGTTCATTAACGCTGCCTTGCGCTCCTCGGGAGGCAATTTAGTAAAGCTGCGTTTTGCCCAAATTAGGGCCACAATTACGGCGATCAACAATAACGAGTAAAACACGACTTACTCCGAGAGATTAATGAGAAAACCAGTAGACGAGTGAGAGATCATTTAATCGAGGCTCTATCCATTATTTGAACTAACCCTCGTAGGGTCTGCTCGCGCTCGCTGGGTGGTCTGAGTATACTACTTTATTCACACTAAATTTTTCACAGAGTACACCAGACCATGCCAAAACAAGGCTCCAAAGCAATTGCGCAGCAACTGTGCGACTTCATCCAAAGATCGCCCACGCCATTTCATGCGGTGGGAACACTGGTTGAAATGTTCGAGACGGCTGGATATGTAGAACTCGATGAGGGCAGTCGCTGGTCGCTCGAAAAAAATGGTAAATACTTTATACGTCGCAATGATTCTTCGTTCATTGCCTTTACCAATCCTGGCAAGTTTGATTCAGGCGTAAGAATGGTCGGTGCGCACACCGACAGCCCGTGCCTGCGCATTAAGCCAGTCGCCGACATTAAATCGCATGGCTATTGGCAAC
>CAZOIG010000547.1:0-3607 GCA_964579235.1 uncultured Gammaproteobacteria bacterium | reverse complement strand
GATGTCTTGATACGCGGCATTCACTCAAGGCGAGTCGCTCGTGCGCGACACGGTACAGAGTGTCCAGAGGAGCCTCTAACCTTGCTTCTAAACGCTCGAGGTCTTGCAGCTTACTGCGTTGTTCCGCCCATTCACCAACCCATAACGCAGTCCAGATGCCTAATACAACAATAAGAAAGTCCAACAAGGCCGCTGACCAGTTTTGACGCCTTACATGCTCAATAAATCGTTTGGTCAACATTCGGGGATGGCTATTTGAGACTAAATACTTAAAGGTTTACGCGTTAAAACCGAGCTAGTCAGTGTGGTTCACGGTTAGATAATCACCTTGGAAGAACACCAAAGGCGATTTTGGGTCTGAATCAAAGTCTTCAACTAGGCCTATGATGATAGTGTGGTCGCCACCCTCATAAAGGTGCTCAGTCTTACAATGAAAACGCGCGAGCACCTTAGGTAATTGCGGCACACTGTGATGCCCTTCGTACCACTCTACTTCGTCAAAGACACTGCTGTCCCAACTGCGCATGGCGAACAAGTCAGACATTTCGCGTTGCTCTGAGTTCAAAATGCTGATGGTGTAATACTCCGCATTTACGAATTCCTTGTAGCGCGTCGCGTTTTTATCAATACACCACGAGACTAAAGCGGGCTCTAGCGACACTGACGCGAAGCTATTAGCGGTTATGCCGACTGGCTTGCCTTCGGCGTCACGCGCCGTGATCACGGTGATACCCGTAGCAAACTGACTAAATGCAGATCGCAGCTGCTTATATTTTTTCTCAGCACTCATCGCTGTTATACACTCTCTTCGCGGGTTGATTTACAACGCGCTTTATCTTCAATTTTATTGTTTACGAATCGTTTTAGCTCTCTACCCCATGCTGTTTCTGGGTTTGTTTTTCAAGAAAGCGTTAACCAAAGCGCGGTATTTTCTGACGTTGAGCCAGACTGAGCGCGGATGTTAGCATTACTGAGTCGATTTAGCTTGAAGCTTGGCCAATTTGCTCGATTTTAAGACGTAACACGGCCTAGTTAAAACCCAGTTAAAATCTAGATAAAACCCAGTTCCAGTCCAGTTTAGGCTAGATTTCACGCAAGCCTAAACTGTTTCACCCCTTAATCTCTCAATCAAATAAAGCACGCGTATTATGAGTTCAGCAATTACCTTCAATAGTCGGTACGACGACGAGAACATCTTCGCAAAGATCCTACGCGGAGAACTGCCCAACATCACCGTCTTTGAGAACGAGCACTGCTTAGCGTTTATGGACATCATGCCGCAGCGCGAAGGTCATACCCTGGTCATTCCCAAACAAGCTGCCGTCACCTTTTTGGACATTCAAGCAGAGCAACTGGCAATACTGATCCAACACACGCAAATGGTTGCGAAGGCAGTTCAAAAAGGACTTGGCTTAGAGGGTTTCTCAATCGTGCAACTTAATGGCAGTGCGGGCGGGCAAACTGTACCGCATATCCATTTTCATATCCTGCCTGGCTCAATCTTAGATGCGCGCGCGCATGGCACGGTAGTCAGCGATCCAGAACATCTCGAAACGGTTGCCGCTAAGATTCGCGCTGCGTTTTAGATCTGCGCTGTTAGGCGCGGCTAACACCTGTAATTAACGCCGATAATTAACGCCGTTGTTTGAAAAAGTCTTTGAGTAAGGCCGCTGATTGGCTCTCGCCGGGGCCAAAACAGACCTCGCAGCGGTGATTAAGATTAGGGTTGTTGAGCAAATTAAACACCGACCCCCCTGCTCCAGCGCGAGTCTCAGGCGCGGCGATTACCACACGTTCGACTCGAGAATGCACAATAGCACCGGCGCACATGGCACAAGGTTCTAGGCTTACATACAGAGTGGTGTGAGCCAAGCGATAATTGTTTTGCGCCGTACACGCTTGGCGCAGCGCGACTATTTCGGCGTGCGCGCTGGCATCATTAGAGCTAACTGCTTGATTGAAGCCTTCACCAATAAGCTGATTGCTCGAATGATCAATCACGACAGCGCCAACTGGCACCTCGCCGATTAATTCAGCTTTTGCGGCGAGTTTTAGAGCCGCCTCCATCCAGAACTCATCGAGCTCTGTGACTGACGTATTTGTCTCATTTTCGCTCACGCCAGACCCCATTGCCGACTCAGAGACTTACCGCTTTGCGCTCAATATTGGCGCGCTCGATCATGCGAGCGGCAATTTCTTCAACCGACAGCGCAGTGGTGTCGATGTAGGGAATGCGATACTGCCGATACAGCGCCTCAGCCTGTCGGATTTCGTCCACACAGGTACGCAAACTGGCGTAGTCACTGTTTGGCTTACGTTCGTTTCTAATTTCAGCCAAACGTGCTGGGCGGATGGTTAGCCCAAAGAGTTTCTTTTGGTAGTCTTTGATCGCCGAAGGTAGCCGATTACTCTCTAAGTCATCAGGTATCAGAGGGTAATTGGCCGCCTTAATGCCGTATTGCATACCCAAATAGATGCTCGATGGTGTTTTACCCGTTCGTGAGACCCCAACCAAAATAATATCGGCGTCTTTGTATTTGTGTAAATGCATGCCGTCGTCGTTAGCTAGCGCAAAGTGCACCGCGTTGATGCGCTGCATATAGGCTTGGTCTACCGCTCTACTGTCTTCTTTAAAAATCGCAGGATGGCCAACGTTATGAGCAGATGTCGCGCCTAACTCAACTTCTAGAGGTTCTAAGAATGTAGAGAAAATATCTATGTAAAAACAATTACTTGCGCGAATAATCTCACTCACTTTCGAATCAACAATTGTGTCAATCACAATCGGGCGAAACGATTCTGAGCGTGCAATTTTCTCGATTTCTTCAGCCACCCTCTGCGCCTTATCTATCGAATCAACGAACCGTCGAGTAACGCTTTCAAACTGGATCTGGGGGAACTGCACTAACAAACTCTTACCGAGGCTTTCGGCGGTTCGACCCGTGCTGTCTGATAGAAAATAGACCTTTCGTTTGCTGTTTGTGGTGCGCGAATTCATGTTTGAGTCCATTGAGTTTTTACCGCTTGGGCAAGAAATTGGCCGCTGGCTAATTTGCCAAGTTTTAGCCTTGGCAATGAGTATAAAACAAGTAGTGTTGAAAACGCTCTCGTAATTGTTCAGGCATTTATTCATGATAGCTTGTTATCGCGTTTTAGCATGATAAACTTCGCACCATTCTTGACTCCGAATAACTCCATAGATTAAGGGCAACACTGTGACCACTTACACCATTGCGCTAGACCAATTATCCATTGACGACGTTGAATCTGTTGGCGGCAAGAACGCCTCGCTCGGCGAGATGCTCGCGAACCTGAGTAATTTAGGTGTGAGCGTGCCGAACGGCTTCGCAACTACTGCTGATGCCTATCGCGAGTTTTTGGCAACAGATGGACTAAACGAGCGCATTAATGAACGTTTAGCAACCCTAGACGTCGATGATATCGACGCCCTCACCTCGGCCGGCTCTGATATTCGTGGTTGGATTATCAATACACCGTTCCAGCCTGAGTTCGACAAGGCGCTTGAAGCGGCCTTCGTTGCAATGCAAGACGGCAATGAGTCGCTCAAAGTAGCGGTGCGCTCGTCAGCAACGGCGGAAGACCTACC
>CAZOIG010000546.1:0-1835 GCA_964579235.1 uncultured Gammaproteobacteria bacterium | reverse complement strand
ATCTAATTCTCCGAATAAAATTTGGCCCAAAGCTTAATAGCTGTGAGCATAACGGGGTAAAGCTTAACTAAGCCTTAATAACTTAATCTTAAAAAACAAGTCTCAATGAAACTCATAAAAGAGGTAGATCGACCCGCAGGCTCACAAATCCAATGAGCCCCCTCGGTTCGAACTCAATACTTATGCCGTTGCCGACATCTGACGTTGCTCTACTTCAGCACAAAAACTGTCGATAAAGTCATCAAGTGCCATACTTTCTTGAGCCTGGCTCCCGAATCGACGTACCGTCACGGTGCGCTCTTGCGCTTCTCGCTTACCAATACATAGGATGGCTGGAATTTTTTGCAAGCTGTGTTCGCGTACCTTATAGCCAATTTTTTCGTTTCTAAGGTCAACTTCAGCGCGTAGACCTCGATCACGCAGCGCGGCGCACACTTGCTCAGCGTAGTCGTTTGCGTCGGTAACGATGGTAGCGACTACAACTTGCTCGGGCGCCAACCAAGCGGGCATGGCACCGGCGTGTTGCTCGATCAAAATACCGAGAAAACGCTCAAGAGATCCCAAGATAGCGCGATGCAACATAACCGGCACTTTTTTGCTGCCGTCTTCTGCTACATATTCCGCATCAAGGCGTGCAGGCATAGAAAAGTCGACTTGCATAGTGCCGCATTGCCATAGGCGACCAATACAGTCCTTCAAAGAAAATTCGATCTTGGGCCCATAGAACGCGCCCTCACCAGGTTGCAACTCCCACTCTAAGCCGTTGTCATTCAAGGCCTGTTCTAATGCTTGCTCGGAACGATCCCAATCGGCATCGTCACCAACGCGCTGCTCCGGACGAGTAGAAAGCTTATAAACGATTTCAGTAAATCCAAAATCCTTATAAACAGAATGCAAGAAATCGATGAACTCGGCCACTTCGCTTTGGATTTGATCTTCGGTGCAAAAGATGTGCCCATCGTCTTGAACAAAGCTGCGAACACGCATAATCCCATGCAAAGCACCTGACATTTCATTGCGGTGACAAGAACCGAACTCAGCCAATCTAAGTGGCAAGTCACGATAACTCTTAAGCCCCTGATTGTAGACCTGCACATGACAAGGACAGTTCATCGGCTTAATGGCGTAGCGGTTGTCATTGCTCTCGATACTGAACATATCGTCGCCAAACTTAGACGCGTGCCCCGATCGTTCCCACAATGAGAAATCAACCAGCTGCGGCGTTTTAATCTCTTTGTAACCGCGCTCATATTGGTGTTCAGCCATATATTGCTGAACCACCTGATACAATGCCCACCCTTTAGGATGCCAAAACACACTACCAGGCGCCTCATCTTGTAAGTGGAACAAGTTAAGCGCTTTACCTAGTTTACGATGGTCGCGCTTTTCCGCTTCTTCCATACGCTTGAGGTAAGCCTTTAGCTGTTTTTTGTCTGACCACGCCGTACCATAAATACGCTGTAATTGAGCATTATTAGAGTCCCCACGCCAATATGCTCCAGCCAATTTGGTTAACTTGAAACCATCTCGCAGCACCCCGGTTGATGGCAAGTGTGGACCGGTACATAAATCCAAAAAGTCACCCTGGCGGTAGACTGAAAGTTCTTCTGTCTCAGGCAAATCAGAGATGATCTCGGCTTTGTAATGCTCACCGATTGACTTGAAGTAATCGATGGCTTGGTCGCGCTCCCAAATTTCCCGTTCTATCGTTTCATTGCGCTTCACGATTTCCTTCATGCGAGCTTCGATGGTTTGCAAGTCATCGGGCGTAAACGCTTCTTCGCGCGCGAAATCGTAGTAAAAACCATCATCGACCGCTGGGCCAATCGTCACCT
>CAZOIG010000545.1:0-3770 GCA_964579235.1 uncultured Gammaproteobacteria bacterium | reverse complement strand
CAATCGGAGCACCAAAATCATTGGAGTGAGGAATTCGTGCTCTACGTTCGGCCGCAACAACCGTTTCTATATCAAGGAGCTCCCCGTAGTAAGTTTCTACCTGAGTGGTGTGTTCAGGCGATTCGAACTTTGCCTGCACCTTGCTTCGAATCGGCACAGTACGCGGCTTGAGCGAGCTCGGACTTGAGTTGTTCGGGGAGTCAACATCGTCAGACTGATTTGGCGCAGTAGGTGCGAACGTCGCCGCATTCACTAAACCGCGCTCGGTTGAACCGTATTTCAGAGCAAATGTTGAAAAATTTAGAACCACTAACAGCACAATGACGCCGATCATTTTTTGCTCACGAGCCTGCTGCAGCTGCTTTATTCTTTGCGTGTTTTGATTACTGAGTTTTATTGCCCTAATGACACCATCGACCGTCTCCGGTTTCAGTGCGAATGGACTAGATGTTTGCAAAGTCATGAGTTCCCTCTCAGTCGTTTGAATGTTTGATTAAGCGATTGTCCGAGTGATCAGCCTTATCCTAAGCGACCACTAAATCTTATCCTCGTGTAATTTTGAGCATATCAATAGCCATTCCTCGAACGTTTTGGTTAATGCCAACCTCAACCAATGAGACTTCAATCTCTAATGGATATTGAGTTGTTTTGGTCCCTTGCTGCAAGCTCCAGATATATGAACCTTTAACACGCCAACGCTGTTTTCCTCGCTTGGTGCCACTAGCCTTCAGAAAATTGGCTTGCTTTGGAAGAGCGCTGGCCACGCTATAGCCTTTGCTAATCTCCGCCAAAATACCTTGCTTTTGCATTAACCCAACTACCTGCACAAATCCCTTACGTGTAAAGCAAGTCTCAGCGTCACTAAGTTGCCGTTTGTAGTGCACGAAATCAATATTTAAAACTTTGCGTACGCACTCATCAGCGAAAGATCGCGCGTTGTTGCTGCTCTGTACGGGGTCTTTCAGCACATCAATCTGAGTCAATACGCGACCGTCTTGATCCACCAAGAAGTAGGCGTTCTGGGTTGTTCGAGCCAGCAGCATGGCTACAGCAAAGGTGGTAACAAGTAAAAGCGCTATGTTCACCATCACTTGATAAGCCTGCAAACTGAGTAACTGCGCATTGCTTGCTTGCAGGAATTGATTTTCGTTCAAACTGGACTGAAGAGCTGACGAAAACCGCACAGCCGAGTTGGACTCAGCAGCGTGACTCGTGCGATCGCTAAATTGGTCAGCTAGCGATTTAGCTTGCTTGGCCCGCGCGCCACTATTTGTTGAACTCGTTTTGGAGGACATTTTCCGTCTTGTTTGATTCTTAAGATTTTCAGTACAGTAGCTAAGCGCAAATTCTTCAACAAGTATTAAAACTTTTAAGGCTTGCGCCAACATATCGGCTTGAAGTCTAATTTTTTCGACGCAAACCAATCTTTCCAAAGATGATGCTTTTAAAAAACGCAGCAACTTTTCTTAGCAATACTATTTTATTTCGTCTAAATAGAACAACTTGCTCTTACGCAACACCAGTAACGAGCTTTGTCCGTTTCACACAGGTATTACTTCTGGTGACTGTGTCCGTTGGGCTGACATCCTGCGTGAGTGAGCCCCCGCAACGTGCCGACCCGATCCTCGGAGTTCTTACTAAGGTAGCGGAGCAGGTTCGCCTTACTACCAATCAAATCAGCGAGATTCAGCAAGTTTCAAGTCCCGAGTTCCGCGAGCCAAGCCCTCGCGACCCCAAGCTACTAGAAAAAATCACAGTAATCGATTTCGTTGGCTCGCCCAGCAAGCTGCTTGCGAGCTTGGCAGACAAAACTGGCTACCGATTCGTTGAGTTAGGTGCACCGGCGAAAACTGTTAATGCTCGGGGAAACCCCTTCGGCATAGTGATTGCGGTGCGAGCTTCAAAACAAAGCGTGATCGACGTACTCAGAGACGTCGCCGCGCAAGTCGGACATGGCGTGGTTGTCTCGGTTTCTGAGGCCAAACAAGAAATACGCCTGGAATACTTGTAATGGATTTAGAGATTCAAGAGCCCTCCCAATACGAGCTGCAACAAGCGTGTACAAGCTCTTTTCATTTATTTCTCAACGCTCCATCCTCCTTTGATGGACGCTTTGTGAAGCGAAGCTCAGCCGGCGACAAAGAACAGCGCATCCGATACGAAGCGCTTTACTCGCAAAGCCTCATCGTTGGCGCGCGCAGGGGGGCGAGGGAGCGATACATCAGGATTCATACCTTGCTGAGTTCAAAGCAAGTGCAGTCCTCGCTGGATGTGGTTTTCAACTTCAATCGAGTCATGCAAGACCAGCGAATCATACCGCCCGTGATAACCGAAGTAGAGGGCTCTGTTGAGCTCACACCGGACCGCCAATCTGCTCGTACAACGCAACGCTCTTGGCGGATAGTTCAGCCAGCAAAACTATCCACTGCAGCTTTGAACTGGCGCAGCTATCTAAACATTTCTGGGTTTAGCAATACGGCTCACAATCCAATTAGTGCGTACTTCGAGCCGCTCACTCGTGACGAAAAAAGGGCATGGAAAAAGGGGTTTTGTGCAGGCTATGCAAAGGGTCACAAACAAGCTAATCAGCAACTAAGTCTGCAGCTATCCACACTCTATCGAGACTTTATTGGAATGTGGCGCTTTAGACAGTTAGAGCTTCAAGGCGTGGTAAGCGCGCACATAGTGAGCGAGACGCGAAACGGCATAAAAGTAAGTGAGGATGTGATTTTAATCGACGAACGCGATATTCGTATTGATCAGGCGACGCACTTTAATGCACCTGAAAGATGGCGCAACGCCCAAATCCGCTAAGCCGATTTCTTATTTATGCTCGGTACCGAGATCAAAGCTACACAATTTTCACCGGACGAACATCGTCATGTCCCCGAGACAGATGAACCGTTGATTGATGCATTTTTTCAAGTCGAAACCTTCAACAATGTGTTGCGTTGGGCTCATGGGTACGGTTATAGCGACATTATCGTAACCTCGGAACAGAAATTGTTATACCGACGCAACCGCAAAACATATAGGTCTCAGCGAAACGCACTGAGCGAAGTTCAGGTTTCAGATGTGGCAAGATGGATAGCTTCCGATGGTGCAATTGTTAGAGCCCTAAGCGGCAGTCCATACGATACCAGCTATTCAACCCCTAAATGCCTAGAAACAGGTCGGTCTTTGAGGTTTAGAGCCAACCTTACTCACGTTTACTCCTCGAAGTGTGAGAACTCACTTGCGATAGTTTTAAGAGTCGTTTCGGGAGAACCCTGGGACTTATCTAAACACAAGCTTCCAGAACCGCTAGCGCAGCACTGCTTTGCTGATACAGGCTTGAATATGGTAGTGGGGCCAATGGGTTCGGGAAAGACGACACTGGTAGCTAGCATGATTAAGCACATAAATTGCAATAGCCAAAAATATATTGTGACTTATGAAGACCCTATCGAATTTGACTTTAGTTTAGTTCGAGACGCCAGCGTTCCCGTCGCGCAAACTGAAATATTGAGCGGGGTTAAAAGTTTTGGTGATGCGTTAGCGAATGTCACTAGGCGCAGTGCTGACGTGATTTACTGGGGTGAGTCGAGAGATTCCGATTCAATTAAGTCCTTAACGGTTGCGTGTGATCTTGGCGCATCCGTATACACAACGGCACACGCTAACTCTGTCGCAAACGCTGTACCCCGCCTCGTTAGAATGTTTTCTAACGCGCAAAGAGCAGGGATGCAAGCGGCGCTAATATCCAGCCTGCAAACTCTTTGTTTCCAAAG
>CAZOIG010000544.1:0-4474 GCA_964579235.1 uncultured Gammaproteobacteria bacterium | reverse complement strand
TGTACGGCTCTACCGAAACGCAAGGCATTACGGCGACCCATTGGGCCACCGAAATACCAGGGGTAATTGGTTTGCCCGTACCCGGGACTGAAATAAAACTAGTGCCCAACGCAAGCAAGCTCGAAGTAAGAGTGAAAGGCGGAACGGTGATGCGCGAGTATCTTGATGCACCTGAACTAAGTCGCGACTCTTTTGACGAAGAGGGCTATTTTAAACTTGGGGACGCCGCGCGTTACGCCGACCCAGCTGACCCAAAACTCGGGCTTGTTTTCGATGGACGCATTAGCGAGGACTTTAAGCTTCTGTCGGGAACTTGGGTTTCTACGGTAGCCATAAAATCACAAATGTTGAAGTTTATGGGAAGTCTAATTCGAGACGCGGTTATCGTGGGCGAGAATCAAATGTACGTGAGCGCACTTGTTTGGTTAGACAAGCAGGTTGCAAAAGCCTTTGTATCGAGTGATGTAGATGCTGATGATTTGGCGGATGATGCTGAGTTGCTCAAAGAGCTCGGTGATCGCTTGCAAGGCTACAATCAAGAGAGCCACGGTTCATCTCGAAAAGTGGTGTCTATGGTTATGTTGAGAGCTGATGCGTCTATGGCGGAAGCAGAGGTCAATGAGAAAGGCTATATTAATACCAAGGTTTTGGCAGCAAATCGCGCGCAAGTGATCAACGCCGTATACGCCCTCAATCATCAGGGTGTTATTGGTGAACGCGCTTTGTTAGAGCAATAGCGCATTAGCTTGAGCATTGAGATAAAAACCATGAAACAGTCTTTGCATTTCGCAGCATCTAATTCGGCGACTGATTCGAACCCGCAAGTGGTTAGAACTAAGCAGAGCATTCTGCGCGCTGCTCGTCATTTGATGGTTGAAGACGGCGTGCGGGCAATTACTATTGATGCGGTGTCGGTACTGAGTGGCTCGTCGCGCTCAACCATCTATCGTCATTGGCCGCATATCGATGATCTCTTATTTAGTGCCTTTGCCGAGTTGCTTGGTGAGCCTTTCGAGTCACCCAATACGGGTGATTTCCGTAAAGATCTATTGTTGATTAATCGGCTATACATGGACTCCGCAGGTGATTCGATTTGGATGAAGATCTTGCCATCGTTTATCGAGATCTCGCAGAACGATCAACACTGCGCAGATCTTTTAGCGACTTTGGTTGCAAATATGCGTCAGTCATCGTCTGATATTTTGAAACACGCCATTAAGGACGGTACGCTTAGACCCGATGCAAATATTGATTGGATGGTCGACGTGATCTCTGGAGCGCCAACCTACCGAATGCTTTTGAGTAAGGCATCTTTGGAAGAAGACGGCTACTTAGAATTCTTAATCGAGGCTGCGACTAGGCCATATTTGGCATAAAACACCTTACATCACCAATTCGTCGAATTGATCTTTAGGAGAACAAACGTGAGTCACCAAAACAAGGTTGCAATTGTAACTGGCGCAAGTTCAGGCATTGGCCTCGCTGTGGCTGAACTCTTAGCCGCAGCAGACGTCAGCGTCGCTTTGTTCGATGTTGCCATAGAGTCTGCAGAGTCAGTCGCTGACAAGTTGCTTGCATCCGGATCAAAAGCTCGGGCGTATCAGGTGGATATTGGCAATGAGCAACAAGTCGAGAACGCTGTTGAAACAGTTCTGAAGGACTTTGGTGGATTAAATATGGTGTGTAATTCAGCCGCAATCCAGCAGTATGGTCGCACCGAAGACTGCAGTTATGAGGATTGGCGTAAGCTCCTTAATGTGAACCTAAACGGCGCGTACTTCATCAGTAAGGCGAGCCTGCCAGCACTGGTTGAAAGCCACGGGAGCTTGGTTAATATTGCTTCGCTTGCAGGCAAAATTGGCTTGCCCTACGACGTTGCTTATTCGGCGTCAAAAGGGGGCGTGATTGCTATGACCAAAGCTTTGGCAAAAGAGTACGCGGACAGAGAAGTGAGAATCAACGCAATTGCTCCGGGTGCCGTTGATACACCAATGTATGCCACCAAAATCCCAGAGGGCATTAACCCTGAAGTGCTCGGGGTGATTCCCCGCTCGGCCCGACCGATGTCTGCACCCAGTGAGATAGCGCAGTTGGTGGTGTACTTACTTAAAGACGCTCCCGCGCCTTTGACCGGATCGATAATTTCAATTGACGGCGCCTCAAACTAGCCTGGTGCCGCAGTAGTGAACTGAACGGTGTCTATAGGCTGAAGCCCAAACTACTTTGATTTGAGCTGTTTAAGAATCTCTTCCGTGTGTTCACCCAGATCTGGTGATTTTCCTAATGCGCTGGAATTCACACGATCAAAGTCTACTGGGCTCGCCACCGACCTCATTACATCATCTGCTTCAGTGTCTCGCGGCAAATCGATGAAAGCGCCGATATGTTTCGCTTGTTCGCTTTCAAGCACGTCTTCTAGAGAATTAACCGGCGACCACCAAATGTCGTGTTCATCGAGAATCGACTCCCATTCGGCGCGCGTCTTGCTGGCAAAAATCCTGTCCAGCTCTGCTATGAGTTCTACTCTGTGCGTATGTCGTGAGCGGGTCTTTTTGAATCGTTCGTCTTCTAGCAATTCGGGATGACCAATCGCTTCAGCCAGCTTAGGCCAATGCCGACCGGCCTCAACACATAATAGCCAGAGGCATTTTTCGTCTTTGGTTTTATAGCTATTGACCAAAGGGCTTTCTGAGCTACTGCGTTGCTGCGGCGCACGACCCTTGCCAAACTGCATGCGCATGGCGTAATCGCAAGAGGCTGCGTAAATTCCAAGTTTAAGTAAGGAGGTTTCAACGATGCCGCCTTCGCCAGTATTGCTGCGTCGAAACAAAGCCGAGGTAATGCCCGACACCATTGTGATGGCAGTCAGGTGGTCACCAAATGCAGCGGGCAAAATGGGTGGGTAGCCGGTTTCCCCTGAGAACTGGTGGGCAAGTCCCGAATAAGCCCAAAATGCGCCGCTGTCATAGCCTGGTCTATCAATTTCAGGCCCGTTGCTGCCATAGCCCGTTACCTGAGCGATCACTAATGAAGGATGCCTCTCGCGTAATTCTTCTGGGCTGAGTTTGAGTCTCGCGAGAGCGTTTGGGCGGATATTTGTAACAAACACATCGGCATCGCTGAGTAGTTCGTCTAGATTAGCCAGTCCGGTTTCGGTGCCTAGGTCTAGCACTATTGATCGTTTGCCGCGATTGTCTAATTCAAACGCGGGTGAACGCATGTTTTCTATCCCTAGTATTGAGGCGAGCGCGTTCCTCGCGGGATCACCCTCAGCAGGCTCTACTTTGATGACGTCTGCGCCATAGTCTGCCAGCATCGCAGCGGCGGCTGGTCCTGCGATCCAAAGTCCAAGATCGATTACTTTGATCCCCGCTAGCGGGCGTCCTGCAATGTGTTCAGTCACGGCATTAAAAAATTTTGTGTATTTGTTATCGCTAGATGATACCAGAATCGCCTCTTATACGATACACTGATGTATTATATAAGGCCCTCGATACTAAATTTCCAAACTATCAGATGAACGATTCAGCACCTCAACAATTTTGCGAAGTCGATGTTTACGAACACGTTTTATTAGTGACCATTAATCGACCCAAGGCGCGAAATGCCTTACACCCACCTGCTAGTCACGAGTTGGCCGAGGTGTTTAGGAGCTTTCAGGCAAACCCAGACCTTAGGGTTGCGATCATTACTGGTAAGGGGTCAGATGCATTTTGCGCGGGCAACGACCTAAAGTTTTCAGCCACGGCGTCTCTACAAGAAATGAAATTACCAGATGAAGGCTTTGGTGGGTTGACCTCGTTTCGTGCTCGTTCTAAACCCGTGATTGCCGCGGTAAACGGGGCAGCGTATGGGGGTGGTTTTGAAATCGCGCTAGCCGCGGACATTATTTTGGCCAGTGAGTCTGCGAAGTTTGCCTTGCCTGAGGTGAAAGTCGGTATGGCGGCATTAGGTGGCGGTATACATCGCTTGGCAGAACAAATTCCTTATAAAAAAGCAGTAGAGATGTTGATCACTGGTCAGAGTGTTGATGCGCAAGAAGGCCATAGACTTGGGTTTGTAAACCAAGTGTGCGCGCCCGACCAACTGCTCGATGCGGCGATGTCTAAAGCCAGCCAAATAGCGCAATGCTCGCCCGTATCGATCGACGTAACTTTAACCGCATTGCAAAATGGCAGAGACCAGTTGCCACAAGCAGAACTGCAAAAACTAGATTACAGCTTGGCTAAAAAGATATTCAAGTCTCAAGACTTCATTGAGGGAGCTAAAGCATTTGCCGAGAAACGCCCGCCGAAATGGCCGGGTAAGTAGTCTATTCCTGAAACTAGCCATGGCCTTTTTTAGGCTCGTTAGGTTCTTTTAGACTTCAGTCGGCCGCTTGGTACAAGACTGGTTTTCACCAGAAGTAAACCTGATATTGCCAGCCAGAGGCTTAAAAGCGACACGATGCGTATCTGCCAATTGTTGAACGAGC
>CAZOIG010000543.1:0-2642 GCA_964579235.1 uncultured Gammaproteobacteria bacterium | reverse complement strand
CGCTATGTAGCCGCATCGGAGCTGGGTTACCTTGCGGTAGATGATATTTCACGAGAGCCCGTTTTAGAGGACATTTCTTCTGGCTCTGCCGAGTACCTTATCATTTCACATAGTGATTTTATCGGTAGCAGCGCTTTGGACACTTTTGTTGGGCTTCGATCTGGCCAGTATTCTGTAAAGGTTGTGGACGTTCAGCAAATCTATCACCAGTTTAGCGATCTGCACACGCCTTCTTACGAAGGCATTGAGGAATACATCAAATTTGCAGAAGAAAACTTAGGTACGCAATATGTATTGTTTGTTGGTGGTGACACTTACGACTACAAAGATTACCTAGGTAGAGGCAGTCGCAGCTTTGTACCTACCCAGTACGCGGTTACGCGCGGCGATGGTCTGATTATTCGCCAGGCACCCTCGGATGCCAAATACGGTGATCTAGACGACGATGGCATACCAGACCTTCCTGTAGGGCGTTTTCCCGTTCGTACTGTTGAAGAGTTGGGCAACATAGTTGAGAAGATCAACGACTACGAAGCACGACAAGGTTACGTTGGCCGTATTCTTATGGTTGCGGATCAAGAAGACAGCGGCAATGGCGTTAATTTTGTAAGGGATGCTGAAGCCTTGCTGGAGTCTATTCCCAGCCAATTCGCAAAGTTCGTTCGCTCGGATTTTAGAGCATTCCCTGAGTCAGGTAATGCGCAAGTAGCTCGCGATAAGATTTTCACAGCCATTAATGCGGGTACTGCAGTAATGGCGTATATGGGTCACTCATCTCAAGAGTCTTGGGGGCGTACAAGTCCTGCGCTATTAACTCAAAGCGACATTTCGGCGTTCAATAATATTGATAAACCAACTCTGGTCACGCAATGGGGTTGCTGGAATACGTACTTTGTACACCCTGACGGCGACAGCTTGGCTGAGTTGTTCCTAAATCCTGGGCTCAACGGCGCGGCAACTGTACTGGGTGCGAGCACTCTAACCAAAGCGTCGAGTGAATTTCTACTTGCTCAAGAGCTAAATCGCTTCATGTACAACCGTGGCGAGACAATTGGTTCGGCTGTGATTAAAGCTAAGCAGGCATTGTCGTTAATTGAGGAGTCAGCCTCAGATGTGCAATTAGGTTGGCAGATTTTGGGTGATCCAGCATTAGTTATTAACCAATAAGATTCTCTGCTGTGATCATTTTTTATGGCGATTCGCTCAAAGTTGTGTTGAATTAGAAAGGTATTTTAATTGTTAATCAGTTTGGTTAGACAATCTTTCGGTAACTTGAATTTTTTACTATTCATATTGGTGTTTGGTTATGTAGCTGCGCTTTCTTTGACGGTGTCGGCTTCAGTCGACATTGATGATGACGGCTACCGCGCCCCAGCGCCGACGGAAAGTGAATTTGATAACGTCAGAGCCTTAAGCGCTCCGCCTTTACCTGAAGAAGTCGTGAGCGGTGAAGAAGAGTACCAAGACACTGAGTTCGGCGATTATCTTTACAGCGAAGCCAGTTTGGCTAGTAAGCTTGAAATGCTTCGCTTATTGAGCAAGCAAACACCAGGAACTCAAGTATTCTTGCACGCCTTGTCGATGGGCGTGGGGATAGACGATATGCTGCGCGCGTCCGCGAATTATTCTCCGAGTAATTCTCGCGACCTGCTGAGGGCTGCGGTATCTGTTCTGCCTTTGGTCGAGACAGTGCCCCGATACCGTTACAGTGGCTACGAACTAGAAGATTTAGACCGCAGAACCGATCAGGAAAAAAAGCTTGACGATCGAGATCCCATTTATTTTATGACTGACGTAATTGATCGTTTCTTTGAAGATCGTTTAGTTTTGCGCCCTCAACCAGACTGGTTGAGCGGTGAAGTGCATTTTCAGGCCTCTGCTCAAGAAATGCGCACGCTGCTGAGCGAACGCCCCGACCTTTTTTCAGATAACCCTGATCCAGCGTGGTACTTTGAAAGTGAGAGCGTTTTTAAGCAACCCGATGCGAACCGACCCATCTTCATTTCCTTATACGAAATTGATCAAACATTGAGAACAGATGGCTTGAAACGTTTTGCGGACGCATTAAGTGAAGATCCAAACTCAAAAGTCCCGGTCGTTTTTGTATTTAATAAGCTTAACGAAGTTGCCATCGATCAAGTGGCTGCGAAAGAGTACCCGCTGACTGTTCGAGGCGTGCGAGACGCTTATATTGGAAAAGACAATCTGATGCTCACTCCGGTACCTGAATGGGATATTGGCGAGTATCATATTCAAGCCGAGCTGAGCGAATTAGACGATGTGTTTAATCTGCCAATAGAGGAAGATTTTGAGCCTGAGTACTGGCAAAAGCTTCTCACAGCCGCGCGCCAGTACTCCCTAGACGACACCTCGTTTCTGGTAACGGTGTTACCAAGCGCTAATAAAGATGACGAAGACGAGGATGAAGAAAATCAATCGAACAACGCTGCGTTTTCTATTGAGTCAAGTATTGACCCGCTATTGCAACTCGCGAGCTGGGATAACCCCCGCAGCGAAGAAGCCTTCCCATATGTGAAACCTGGGAGTGGTGATGGTGAAGATGAAAATGAAAATGACGAGCAAGACCGTGAATCACGGAGCTCAAGCTACATTTCCAATGGGTTGATTCTTAATCGTCCAGA